>JAJCYL010000104.1 GCA_029262955.1 Cytophagales bacterium
TGCCTGAACAACTCATATCCAATAATTCCATGTACGTCGGCTCCCAAATTGTTACTCAGTTTCAGAAAGTCATCCTCTAAGATTACCAATGGCGTATTCTTACCCTGGATTTTCGCCACAGACATATCAATGTTATCTACAACCAGAACCTTTATGGAATCATTTTCCCCCGGCCCCCGAATTACTAATTCCCTGTCATAGTCCAGGCCCAATACATCACCATACAATTTGTTGGTAAGGATGGTGTTCTGAACCCCCGTATCGAGGATGAAATTAAGAGTCAATTGATTATTGACCGTCACTGGGATGACAACAAGATTATTGTAGCGCTCAAACGGAATTTCCATTCTTCGAACTCCTGGTTCAAAGGAAAACCCCACCTGCTGTTGTTGACCAAAACAGCAAACTGAAATAATGGAAAGACTAAGTATAACTAATGTTTTGACTGTTCTCATTTGGTTAAGGAATATCAATAATAAAATGATCAATTCGTTAAAAACCCTACTTCTATACTATAATACTGTAAAATCAGTCATCTTGTTAAAGAATTGTTAAAGTGACTCACGAAATCCTTGTTTTCTGTAATTTCACTCTATGAAGCGAAAGGCGATTCGACTGGTTGTCATCCTTGGCGCAATATCAATTATAGGCATCACAGTGATTCAGGTTTTCTGGGTTAAAAGAGCTTTTGATCTCAAAGAAACTGAGTTTAACCACAATGTAAATATCGCATTGAAAAATGTTGTTGAGTCATTATGCCAATACAACGGAACTGATGTGCCATCTACCAGTGTGGTAGATCAGGTATCTAGTAATTATTTTACAGTTAAAGTCAACAACATGATCAGCCCAGAGGTACTGGAGTATTATCTGAAGGCAGAATTAGGGAAACGATCCTTGAGTTTTGATTTTGAATACGGAATTTATGACTGTTCCGATGAACAGATGGTTTTTGGGAATCACGTCTCGATGACATCATTGGAAAGCTCTCCTGAAAAAATCGAAAAGGCTGATTTCCCTGATTTGACAACCAATAACTACTATTTCGGAGTTTATTTTCCACAAAAAGAAGCCCAGTTGATTAGTAATATGGGTATCTGGACATTCTCTTCCATCGTACTGCTGGTGGTCTTGATATTCTTCGCCTATGCCATGTTTGTCATACTAAAACAGAAGCGATTATCAGAAGTTCAACGGGACTTCATTAATAATATGACCCATGAATTCAAAACCCCCATTTCAACGATTGCGGTATCGGCCGAAGTTCTGCAACATCCGGATATCAAAGAACAGCCTGAGCGATTGAGAAATTATGCAGGCATCATTCAGACTGAAAATAATCGCCTGAAAAAACAAGTTGAACGCGTACTACAAATGTCATTATTGGACAAGGAAAAAGTCGACATCAAACGAGAGGAAGTGGACATTCATAAAATCCTGACAGATGTTATTCAAACCATGGATATCAATATCAAAGAGAGGAATGGAAAAATTTCTTTCTTAAAGAAGGCTGCGAAAAGCACTGTTACTGCAGATAAACTTCACATGACCAATATTTTCTATAACCTCATAGATAACGCTGTAAAATATTGCAAGTCAATGCCAGAAATTGAGATAGTTACCCAAAATTTGAAATCAGGCATCGAAATCGTCCTGAAGGACAACGGTATAGGCATAGGTAAAGATGAACACAAAAAAATCTTTAGCCGATTCTATCGGGTGTCCACGGGTAATGTACATGACGTTAAAGGTTTTGGATTGGGGTTGAATTATGTCAAAACCATGATCACAGCTCATCATGGACAAATTTCATTGAATAGCAGCCCGGGAAGGGGAAGTAGTTTCAAAATATTTTTACCTTTTAGGTAATGGGTGCAGAAAAGAAAATATCCATATTCCTGGTGGAAGATGACACGAATCTTGGATTTGTTGTTAAAGACAACCTTGACCTGAATGGTTATGAGGTGACGCTTTATGAAGATGGTGAAACAGCCTGGAACAACTATGTGAAAGGAAAGGCTGACCTATGCATATTGGATATCATGTTACCAAAAATGGACGGATTTTGTTTAGCCGAAAAAATTCGGGCAGTTGATGATCAAGTGCCTATTTTATTTTTATCAGCCAAGTCCATGAAGGAGGATAAAATTCAGGGTTTCAAAATCGGAGGAGACGATTATATTACCAAACCTTTTAGCATCGAAGAACTCCTATTAAGAATTGAAGTTTTCCTGCGTCGCTCTACGCGTCATGACCTGGATGTTGAAACAAGTTTCGAAATCGGCCAATATCATTTTGATTACAAGAATTTATGTCTCGAATTGGGAAGCGAAAAAAAGGGGCTTACTAAAAGAGAAGCTGATTTACTCAAACATCTATGCCTGCACAAAGAAGCAGTTTTAAAGAGAACAGACATATTGAACCGATTGTGGGGCGATGATGACTACTTCAATGGTAGGAGTCTTGACGTATTTATCTCAAAACTGAGGAAATATCTCAAAAAAGATCCATCGATCAATATCGTCAATTATCATGGTGTCGGTTTCAAATTGGAGGAAAATTTTACTTCTTGATTAGCATGGAGTGCCCCTCTGGACTGACCAATAACAAACTTTCGAACCACCATCGTTGAAGAAGAGCAAATCGCTCAAACAAAAAATGCTAGTGCTCAATAAGAATTCTATAGTGAGCGACAGATATGTCAGCCTTTCGTGGATTGACAATGTTTAATACATACACACCTGCATCCAGGTCAGAAGTATCAAATTCCAGGTCACCAAATCGTTCATCATTGATGGTTATTGACCATACCCTCTTGCCAGTTAAATCTATTAAACGAATATCGAGATCCGCATGCTTTAACCTCTCATAAGTAACTCTCAGATAATCATTTGCCGGGTTGGGATAGACAGATAGCTCATCAAAATATTTCCTTCTAAATCCAGTCTCTTTTAACAATTCGACTGATATGGCATCGGGCAGAGCCAGTGCAAAAAGACTGAAAGTTTGATTTTGAACATTTTCTTCGATGGTAATCTTTATGAATGATGCCGTATCCATGGGCACGCCCGGAATCTGGATGTTAATGAAATAATCTCCCGGGGGCACATTGAGGAATTCGAATTCCCCATTTTCATCAGTTTCAGTATAGGCTATTAGTACAAATTCCTCCTGCAATGTTCTTCTCCGGGTTACCAGTTTGTTGAGAGAAACTCCGGCTCGCCTAACCCTTCTCCTGGCTTCCACTCTCAAACCTGCCTCGGGATCAATAAAATCAGGGAAATCACTTTCAACCAGACCAAATATTTCCCCATCTCCGGCTAAAGGATCAAATGGTATAGGGACAGATAACATATCGATATCAATGCCTTGTACTACATCTCTTAATGGAACGGTGGTGGCGAAAACCCAGTCGTTCGTATTGAGATAATAGGTTTGCAAAACATCTTCAATGTAAACTGCCCCAGGCCTCGCGACCAGAATGAAATTACCCAACACCACATCATCAATAAAATACTTTCCTTCTGAATCAACCAAAGCAGTGTCAGTTGGAATGAATGGCTGCCCAGGTTCTGTAACTTCATAAACCAATACGTCCCCTTCGTTCATAACCAAACCGGCCGCGGTTTCCAGGTAAACAGTCCCAAACATATCAGTTACTGCAAAAATGTTTTGATTTCTATTCCTGATTGAAAACCCAGGTATCAATGGACTGGTAACTTCTACATAGTAGATGCCCATGTTGTCAAAATTGATGCCTTCAATCAGATATGCTGATGAATCAGCGTTGGTCACTGGCTCTCCTCTTGACTCCTCATCGGCACCTCGTGGTTTTCTATACCATTGATAAACATTATTTACACCGGATATTTCAATCGACACCTCAAAGTCCTCATTCACTTGCACCCTTTCGTTCAAGGTTACTCCAAATCTTCTTTGGGGGTCGTAGCTGAAATTGGTGATGGGTAAATTGGGTTCCAGATCACCAAAACCCAATCGGTTCCTAATAACATTTAAAGTAGTTAGTTGAGTCAGCCTGGTTTCATCGGGTAGGCTTCTTAATTCATTTCCTTCCAGATTAATTTCCACGATCTGACCAATATCTCTCAGATCGGTAGGCATGTTCCCTTGAAGATTATTCGTTGGTAAAGACAAAGCCGTCACCCGGTTATTGGCCACCGTCACCCCAAACCAGGTAGACACATCATCTGACAGCCAATTGGTATTGTCAATCCAATCTGGTCCTCCAGTTGCATTGTAGATATTCGTAAGGGCGATCTTATCCCGGGCAAGGCTAGATACTTTGAGGATATAATTAGCAGAAGTTATCGTTAGTCCACTCGCCACTGTGTTAGTCACCTCAACCCGATAGGTTCCCTCATCGGTAAACTGAACTGAACCAAAGGTCAAGTTTGGAGAAGTATTGGTTATGAGAACATCATCTTTATACCAGGCGTACACGTTGTTGTTGCCTAAAATTGTTCTATTGATCGTAACAGCGTCATTAACCTCAACCAGGTTATCAATCTCTTCCAATTGTATGGCCTGACTGCTATAATCGATCCCTGCAATTAAGGCATTGGGTTCAAGCGATTCAAATTGGAGTGCATTGGCACTCACATTGGGAGCTACCAATACTGGCATTGTAGACATATCTGGCAAACTTGTAATGGCATTACCTGAAACATCGAGGGTGGTCAGACCAGTTAACTCAGTTAGGCTTGCAGGTAAATCCCCAACGAGGTTATTATCCGGAAGTTCGATGGCTCTAACTCGATTGCTTATCACAGTGACACCAAACCATGTGGAAACATCCTCCCATAACCAATTTGAATTGTCACTCCAATTTGCACCACCCAGTGCATTATAAAGATCAGTCAAAGCTTCCCTGTCTGCCTCAATTACTCCCTCCGTAACCAAAGGCACCAGAGACGGTACCCAATTACTTACCAAACCATCCAGCAAGAAGTTATTTAAAGTCCCAAGATTGCTGTTTGGACTTCTATCGGGCAATTGATTGATTCCCGTATTGGTGTCATTGGCAATTCCCTGATCAAAACGGTAATAGCTGACCAGTCCGGTTTCATCCCCATTGAGCATAATGAATTGAGTACTTTGAATTTGATCCTGTGTCCTGGCATTATCCCATAGCCGGACCTCATCAATTTGTCCAAAGAAAGATTCGCTGGTAGTCAACCCTCCGATATAAAACGGAATTGCCTGATTTTGAGGGGCTGACATGCCCGGTTCGTCATGGATCTCTAAACCATTTATATATAACTTCCCATTGGTACCGTCAAAAGTAGCTGCCACGTGGGTAACCTGGTCTTGTTCCAATAGCGCAGCCGGAATGGTAGCATTGGTGACAGTCATCCCATCTGATGTACCCAACAAAAGTTGATTTTGACCATCAATGATTATTCTAAACGAATTATTGATCCCTGCAATATGCTGAACAGTCCCGTTTAAATTGGTAGGTTTAATCCACGCCTCAAGGGTAAATCCAGTAATCCGATCAAATGCCACATCATCATCTGGAATCTCTACATAATCGTCTATGCCATCGAAATCCAGGGCATTACCAGGTGGAGCCAGAATTACTTCGAAAGTCTCCTGGGAAGTCAAACTCCATGCCTCGCTGCCGTCTTGAGCCCGAACAAAAATGTCATGATTGCCCGGACTTAAACCAGTAGTTGGTATTATCAGGTTTTTATCAGCCACATCAATAGGGTCCACATAGGGTCCCAGGACACCCATTCCCGTTCCTGGATCGGTATCAAATGCATATTCGATGGTGCTCACCAGACGTGTAGGATCTTTAAGAAATGGCTGTGATTCGAAATGACTCCATTGCCCACGATCATCCAGGCCACGTACATAAATGGTATGCATCCCATCACTTAATGCTGATGTTGAAATTGTGATGGTTTCATTTACATCCATCCCTGGCGATATTGGTAATGGTTGCCCGTTTCCAAATCCCGGATCTTGATCAAAGTAGTACTCCATGTTAGTAATGGTGGTCCTCACCTGAGTACTGGAAAGCGTGATAAAGAAAGGTTCACTTTCAGAAGCACTCCATTGACCAGCTTCATCCTTTACCCGGAAATAAATGGTATGGAAGCCTGCACTCAAAGAGCTCACATCCACCATTTCGGTGAAATCCAGGTTAGTTGCAGGAGTTTGGGCTAATTGTACGCCACTACCAAAACCAGGATCGACATCGAAAAAGTACTCTACTAAATCAATGTTATTGATAATCTCAGTGGTAGAAACTGATATAAAAAATGGTTCACTTTCTGTAGTACTCCATTGGCCAGCCTCGTCCTTGACCCGAAAGTAAATCGTATGAAAACCTCTGCTTAAAGAACTGACATCTACCATCTCAATAAAATCAATATTGCTGGCAGGAGTTTGTGCCAATTGAAGACCACTCCCAAAACCTGGATCGACGTCAAAAAAGTATTCTACTAAATCAATGTTATTGATGGTTTCAGTGGTTGAAACTGATATGAAAAATGGTTCACTTTCAGTCGAACTCCATTGGCCAGCCTCGTCCTTGACCCGAAAGTAAATAGTATGAAAGCCTCGGCTTAAAGAACTGACATCTACCGTCTCGATAAAATCAATATTGCTGGCAGGAGTTTGTGCTAATTGAACACCACTGCCAAAACCAGGATCGACATCGAAAAAGTATTCTACTAAATCAATGTTATTGATGGTTTCGGTGGTTGAAAGTGATATAAAAAATGGTTCACCTTCCGGCATGCTCCATACGCCTGCGGCGTCCTGGGCACGGAAATAAATGGTGTGAAAACCCAGGGAGAGGGACGATGTCGGGATTAGCTCATTAATGTTTAAATCGGTTGATGGCGTCACCATTGTCACCGTCCCATTACCCTGACCAGGATCGGTGTCAAGGTAATATTCCCAGGCTGTAAGGTTGTTGCGTGTCTCTGTAGTTGATTTTGCGATATAAAAAGGCTGACTTTCAAAATGGCTCCATTCTCCATTGGCATCAAAGGCGCGGACAAAAAGGGTATGAAATCCGGGTGTTAATGATCCCGTAGGAACAGAGAAATTAAGGTCCTGTAATGGTGAAGCGGTGATTGAAATGGGTGTCCCGCTTCCAAATCCAGGATCTACATCCAGGTAGAATTCAATTGCTGTTATGTCTGGAGCTTGTGCTAAAGACAACTGCACAAGGCAGAGCATTCCTAGCATGAGAACTAGCAGTTTCATCTGATTAGGATATGACTATGCTTAGTTTCCTTTGGCCTCGATATGCACATTGAGTGTATTCCCTTCAATTACCATAGAGGGAACATCAAGTACCTGTATAGTTGGGATTAATGTGCCTTCTTTAGAAAAAGGGATTGGTCCACCGAATACACCAATATCATTACCGTCGGTTCCTCCGTTGACAGCCTCTGTACCGCTGACCGTAGGGTCAAATGTGGTTATAGAACCAGTGTTATCTTCATTTGGAACATTTGCCAATACCGGATTAACGGCCTCATGATTACCTACGCTGGTATTCCCACTATCAGTTGAAAAAGTGTCACTACTTACATTGGTGTCATAAGCGATGTTGTTTTCAAAAGTATTACCAGATAATGCCCCTCCGCTTGGAATACGAGGTGAATACCGGTAAAAAATATTATTCTTAACAGTGCAGTTTCTTAATTCTTCGAATGCGAACCACTGAAAGGTTGTAACTCGCCTATGTACAAACAGGTTATTCTCAATGGTACTTAGAGACGTAGTTATACCACCTTCTCTCCCAATGCCGTTAAAATTATCAGTACTTCCATAGATGACATTGTTTGCAATCACAACATTCGCCACAAAACCGTTTAATAAGTCGATGGTCTCTTCTGTAGTTGCCCCTACATTGTAACCCATAATACAATTACGTATTACGAGATTGGTCAGTGTTGTTGTATTTACAACATGCTGAAGTCTTCTCACCCAGCTATTTTCAATTAATATGTTATTAAGGGCTCCAGCAACTCCTCCACCCAGAAAAATTCCTGTACCTATTGAAAGGCCAGAAATCCTTGTTCCCGTAGCAGTTGGTTCAGTAATATCAATTTGGGTGACCGGAGATAGACTACCCCCCTCAGTGTCTGGGTTAAGGCCGATACCGAAGATATTAAGACGTTTATCAATTGTGATTGTGCCGTAATTAACGGCACTCCGAATTACCTGAATAATATCATCATCTACTGCTGCTGCAATCGCGTCTTGAAGAGCAGTTGCACCGGTAAACACTTTTCCTGTGACTGGAACGGCGCTAACATTATTATCTGCGATAAGAATGTTCTGGGCTCGACTATTTAAAGAAACTAAAATGGCCATAGCAATGACCAAAACTTTTAATAAAGTTTTCATGATCCTTAATTTTTGTATTGATGCAATGATCCAGATCACACCAATCGATTAAACATTTATTTGAGCTGGTGAAAAGACCTTCGTCTTTCACGGAACTAAGGTGAGAAAGGACAGTAGCGTGAACTAACAGTGATGTTACCAATTGTAACAGATATGTTACATTGAAAGGTAAACTGCTTTAAACGCCAATTTTAACGTCATTCTGAGCAAAGCGAAGAATCCCGTGAAGTATAGATTCACGGGATTCTTCACTCCACTTTGTTACGTTCAGAATGACGACCGCGGGGGAAGTTTATCCCTCTTCTTCAAACTCCGAAGGGAGCACACCAAATTGTTCTTTAAAACACTTGGAGAAGTAGGATATGTTGTTAAACCCAACCTGATAAGCAATTTCGGTCACTGTGGCACTATTTTGTTCCAATAACTGCCTGGCTCGCTTCAACCTAATGACCCTGATCAATTGGCTAGCCGATTGATCGGTTAAGCTCTTTAATTTACGATGAAGGTGAATGCGACTCATGGCCATCAATTCACTCAATTTTTCTACACTAAATTCCGGATCAGCAAGGTGTATTTCAATGTGCTCCATGATTTGACCAAGAAATTGTTCTTCCATTGAAGGTGCTTTAACCCTTTTCGGTTGCATGGTAAGTTCTCGGCTTATCCGCTCCCACAGCGTATGACGCACTTTAATGAGGTTTCGAATTCTGGTGAGCAGCTCCTTGCCATCAAATGGCTTGGTTAGGTAGTCGTCCGCCCCTGTTTCCAGGCCTTCAATCTTGGCTTCGCCATCTGCTTTGGCTGTGAGCAAAATCACCGGGATATGGGAGGTTTTGATATCAGCTTTCAATTTGGAGGTCAATTCAAAGCCATCCATAATTGGCATCATCACATCACTGATTATCAAATCCGGAATATGTTCCCTGGCCAGGCTCAAACCCTCATCGCCATCGGTTGCTTCCAATATGCTATATTCAGCTACCAGATGACCTTTGATATATTCTCTTACATCATGATTGTCTTCCACCACCAAAATCAATAATTGATCAATGTCTTCAACACCTATTTCTTCTGGTTTTTTAATATCAGGTCGCACAGGTCCTAAGTTTGCCACATTATCTTGTTTCTCGGGTCCACTTTCAGGATTTTCTACAATTTCACCGGGGTTAAAATGTTCAGTTCCTTTCCAGAGTTTAATGATAAATTGAGTCCCCTCACCTTCCTCACTTTGCACCGAAATAGCACCATGATGCAACTCCACCAATTCTTTGGTCAAAGCCAGGCC
>JAJCYL010000105.1 GCA_029262955.1 Cytophagales bacterium
CTGACGCCTTGTGCAATAACCCCCCCTGGTATAACTGGACTTACAAGATTGTAAGCCGTTTGAAGGGTGGTCACTGCCCCCATAAACGTGGAGACAATGGCAAAAATTAGGATAGAGTTGTAACCCAGTTTGATAGACTCCTCAAATGTGAGCTTCACATAAGTTCCAAAAGTTTCACGGTTAATAAATTGTCTCCCAATGAATATAAAAAACTTACCTATACTCTCCATTCAACCTTTTCTAATGGGGCAATATTAATCAAGATTAGCTGGAAGTTGGAGGATCGGGGGCGGAAGTTGCACAGCCAACTTTCAACTTCTTTTCTATCTTGCAGCTATTAATGAATAGAGATATGTATGGGGAATAAGCTAGTGGTTATTACAGGTGGGTCTAAAGGAATAGGAAGGTCATTGCTTGAGAAATTTAGTCAGAAGGGATATGACGTTGTCACTTGTGCAAGAAATACCGATGGTTCTAAATGGGAAGGGAATGTCATTATGAAGTCGGTTGATATGTCCAAAAGGTCAGAAGTTTTAAGTTTTGCAGCAAGTATTAAAGAATTGAAGAGAAAAATAGACGTTCTGATTAACAACGTGGGTGTATTTATTCCAGGCGATATATCAGATGAACCTGACGGGCAGCTCGAAAAACAAATGGATACCAACCTTTACAGCGCCTATTACTTGACCAGAGAATTGTTGCCAATCATGAATGCAGGCCATATTTTCAATATCTGTTCAACTGCCAGTGTTGGTCCTTACGAAAATGGATCTTCCTATAGTATTACCAAGTATGCGCTCTTAGGATTCAGCCATAATTTGAGAGAAGAGTTAAAAGAGCGAGGGATACGAGTCACTGCGATCTTACCCGGTAATACATTGACTCCAAGTTGGGGAGAGACTGACATCCCAGAAAAGAAGTTCATAAAATCGGAAGATGTAGCGAATTCAATTTATGATTTGGTTCAATTGTCACCAAATACTAATGTAGAGCAGATGCTCATTCAGCCTCAGTTCAAAGCATAAAAAAAGGCCCCGAAGGACCTTTATAATTTCTTAAGTCAAGTTACTTTACCTCAAAATCGAGGAAGATAGCAAATCCACCACCCTCAATTAAAATTCTTCCAATCTTTTGGTCCGGATCTACCTGGGTATTCGAATTAATGATTGGGTTGAAACCGGTGGCCTGGATCATTAAATCCGCTGCATTGGGTTCAATTTCACTGTCGTCATCGAAAACCTGGATGAACCAGGGCTCATTTGTTAACTGAATGTCAGTGTTAACCGTGAACCCAAAAGCCTCAAACGGTTGTGATACATTAGGAATTACACTTCCAAAAGTATTTACCGTTAACTCAAAATTGGGATCATCTTCCGGACCAAAAAACATAAATATATCAGGGCCAGAGCCATCTGCATCCCAAGGTCCTTCACTGACTCCATTGGCATCAAGGTTATCAAAACTAATACTTAACATGCCAAATGCTGTTAATAACCGCTGTCCTACTTCAAAGCTCTCGGTAGCAACTTCTGATTGTTCATCATCAGTAATGGCCGTTAATGTTACTATATAATCGCCGGGTTCCTCATAAGTATACTCAGGATTAATATCCGTTGAGGTGCCGCCATCGCCGAAATCCCACGTATACGAGGATGCATTAGTTGAACCATTGATAAACTTAATAGGTTGGGCAACTTCGTAAATATCAAGGTCTGTCGTTGCTTCAAATGCTGGTACTGGTGCTGGTAATGGATCATCGCCACCACAGGAAGATATTACCACGGCCACACCCAGACCCAGACTATAGATTAAGAACCTTTTCATTGAATATAATTTTGTAGTAAACATCAAATTTATGTAATAAATCAAGAATTATTGATTGGGAGCAATTGTTTTTTGAACCCGGAACTAATACAATATCTCTTAACCTTCCCCTAATTTAAGGGATCAGTGGACTAATGAAATGTTCAAAATCCTAACTATCGGAATTATTATCTCCACTTTTTAGCACAATTGGCTAAATTTCAGATTCTAAATAAGAATGTCAAAACTCAAAAACTACTAATAATGATTAAGCTCTCTAATGTTGACAAATACGTTGACTCCAAGTTTCAACGTATTTTTATTTTAAAAGGGGTTGATTTCGAACTGGAACAGGGGGAATTTATGAGTGTTATGGGCCCAAGCGGCTCGGGCAAATCCACTCTTCTGAACATACTTGGCATGCTGGATAAGCCTTCTGCGGGTGAATATTATTTCCTTGATGAGCCAGTCCATAAATTCAGTGAAAGGAAAACCTCCAATCTTCATAAAAATCATATTGGATTTATTTTTCAGGCCTATCATTTAATCGATGAACTAACAGTTTATGAAAACATTGAGACCCCATTGTTATATAAAGGTGTAAAGGGTAAAGAAAGAGCCAGCATGGTTGCCGAAATGTTAGACAGATTTCAAATGGTGGCTAAGAAGGACCTTTTTCCAGAGCAATTATCTGGTGGTCAACAACAATTAGTGGGTGTGGCACGGGCTATTGTAGGGAGACCTAAACTCTTATTAGCAGATGAACCTACGGGTAACCTTCATTCCGAACAAGGAGCTGAAATTATGGAGGTATTCAAAGAATTGAATAATGAGGGAATGACGATTATTCAGGTAACTCATTCAGAAAGAAATGCTGAATATGGCTCCAGAATAGTTCGATTAGAGGATGGAATGATTGTATCAGATGGGAAATAATTAAAGTAGATCATATGAAAATTTTAAATTTAGTACTCCTGTTTTTGTGTTTTACTTCTTTGTCTTTCGGACAGAATAGACCTGAACCTAAAGAGACTGAGGTATGGGCACCGGTACCAAAGCCAGTCACTTCCGGGATATTTCCAGGAGCCCCGCCGTCTGATGCCATAGTACTTTTCGATGGAAAAGATTTATCAAAATGGCGAAATGGTCAATTTGCAGGGGAAGAAGGAGACGTTGAGGCTAATGCGCTTAGGTATGCAAAAGATTTTGATGTCAACTATGTGCGAAAACCAGCTGGTTGGTTTGTAGAAGCTGGTGAAATGGTTGTGAATACAGCTAATGGGGGTATTGAAACTGAAAAATCCTTTGGCGATGTCCAGCTACACATTGAATGGCTCTGTCCTGAAAATATTGACGAGAATACCCAGTTAAATGGAAACAGCGGCATTTTCTTTATGGGGTTATATGAATTACAGGTGTTAAATTCATATAACACAAAAACCTATTCGAATGGCCAGGCCGGATCTATTTATAAGCAGCATATTCCATTGGTTAACGCATCTAGGAAACCCAGTACCTGGCAATATTATGACGCGGTCTTTCATGCGCCAGAATTTAATGCAGACGGCAGCGTGAAAACACCGGCAACGCTTACAGCGTTTCATAACGGGGTGCTTGTTCAGGATAACGTTGAATTGTGGGGGCCAACCGCATATATCGGCAAAGCCAGATATTTCAAACACCCCAAAAAATTACCATTAAGGCTTCAGGACCACGATGATGTCAACAAGGTGAGATTTAGAAATATCTGGGTGAGGGAACTTTAAGTTGCTATGTGCATTTATTTTATTGAATAGAAATGTTATTAAAGAGATCATATCGTCTATTTGGGTTAGTATTTGGGATTTTATTTATCCTATCAGGTTGCGGTGAGAATACCGAGCAGGATACGCCTGTTGAAAAGGAGATCCTACAGCCAAAAAAGACAAAGAGAACTTCGATTGAAGGACTGCTGAATAATCAAAAACTCACCATTGGAGATACAATCAACATCACCATATTGGCCGAGGGAGATGCAGTCATTGATAGTGCCGAAATTTCATTAAATGGCAAGGTTTCAAGTGGTGGTAATCAATTACAGATGACCACTATAGATCTCCTTCCTGGAAAGCATACCATAAATGTGGAGGTCTCGACAAAAAATGGAACCGAAACACATGCATTTGTTGTAGAAATGTTGTCAGATATTGTGCCAACGGAATATACTTATCAGCGTGTAACTTACTATACCCATGATCCGGATGCATATACTCAAGGTCTTTTTTATCACGATGGTTTTTTGTACGAAAATACCGGCAGAAAAGGGGAGTCAAGTCTCAGAAAAGTAGAATTGACAACTGGCAATATATTAGAGCAGGTCTTTTTGTCTGATCAGTACTTTGGTGAAGGTATAACCTTGTGGAAGGACCAAATAATCCAACTTACCTGGACTTCAAACCTGGGATTTGTTTACACTCTCGATGGGTTCGAGCAGATCAAGACATTTAATTATCCTACAGAAGGGTGGGGGATCACGACAGTTGGAGATGAATTGGTGATGACAGATCGTTTCGAAAACCTACACTTTTTGGATCCTGAGACTTTACAGGAAACACGAGTGTTGAAAGTTTATGACCACAATGGGCCTGTACCCGAATTAAACGAATTGGAATATATAGATGGTCTGATCTATGCCAATGTGTATCAGACAGACGACATTGTAACTATTGATCCAAAAACAGGCAAAGTACAGTCCAGAATTGACCTGACAGGTCTGTTGAATGCGAAAACGAACCGGCGACCTCTTCCTGACGTTCTGAATGGTATCGCATATGATCATGATAATAAAAGACTATTTGTGACCGGTAAGTTTTGGCCTCGATTGTATGAAATACGCCTTATTGAGAAACAGCCTTCTTAATTCCTGGGGACCTCGTTAACGTTCAATACCTTGCTGTTTATTGATACCGCAGATACATTAAAGAATCCAACAACAGTCTCTTCCGGGTTAGAACTAGTAATATTGGTTGGCACATTACTCAATGGCGTGGCAAATAATTCACCAAAACCTCCAGGTCTATTAATCTGAAGAGCAGTCTCATTTAGAAAGATGAAAGCATCGCGGTTGATTGAAAAAATTTCAACAACTACCTCATCACCATCTGAAAAGGGAGAAAGGAAATCATCGTCTTCGTCCTGGTCAAAAGGATTGATCAAATCTCTGATAGGGGGAATAAATAATAAACCATCGATGTTCCCTCCTTCGCTGAATCCAGCATCAAAAGCAATATTTATTTCATCTGGATTGTTTAAAAACTGACCGTTTTTATAGGATTTTATCCAATAAGTATCTCCAATTCCGGGAAGATCTCTTGACCAAAATTCAGCCCAATAACTGTCAGGCAAAATGAAATTTTTCTTCTCAAATCTGAAAGTAATACTATCTACCAGGGGCACCCGATTCATTGCTGATATCGAGGTGTAAGTAGCATCAGAAGTTTGAATATTGAGGTTATAACCCAACCCAACCTGTCCGAAGGGGATGCCAGCTATAGGATCCCATTGATAGCTCCCCTCTTCCTGCTCAATAAATGAGTAGACAAGGCCTTCACTATCTTCAATAGTTACTGTTGCTCCTATTATTGGATTAGCTACAGAATTGTCGAAATATGACTGGGAGCGGCTAAGCTTTATAATTTGTGTCTCATTTTTATTGTTAATCCAGGCGTCAACAACCATTAATGGAGGTGCTTCTTCCAGTGTTGGGTTTATCTGATCTTCACAGCTCAGGTTGAGAACACCAACAAACAGCAGGAGAATGAAACGCTCTACGATGACTCTATTCCGAATTATATGTTGATTAAAACTGAAAATCATCTGGATTAAAACTTGAAGTTGTAAGAGATAGAAGGGAGTAAAGTGCCAATTATGGAGACTCTGGTTGCTTGTGTCTCAATTGGATTGCCTCCAATCGGCCTTTCGTCCACCTGGGCAAAGTATATTGAGAAAGGATTTCTTCGGGCATAGACGTTGTAAACGCCAAAAACCCAATAATTTTCATTTTTCCTGGTCTTTCCTCGTTTCATTTTTCGCCCTTGAAGTGTAGCGGATATATCCAGACGGTGGAAAGCTGGAATTCGGATATTGTTTCGAGAATTGAAAAAATTAAGAGGAATAGTATAATCCTGAACTTGAAATCTGGAAGTAGGGAAGGTAGTCGGTGTGCCAGAGATCAGACTAAAATTGGCAGCAAAAGACCATCTTCCGGGAGTTTCATAAAACGCTGCGATCTTAAGATTATGTAATTGATCAAAACGAGTTGGATACCATTGGTTGTTGTTAATACCGTCCACTTGCAACTCAGTTCTGGCAATGGTATAACTTACCCACCCATTGATTCTTCCGCCATTTTTCTTTGCAAAAAATTCCAGGCCATAGGCACGACCTTTTCCTGACAACAGGTCTCCTTCCAAAAACTCATTGATTAAAATATCTGCGCCATCGATATAGTCAATTTGATTAGTAGTATTCTTATAGTAAGTCTCAATCGATGTTTCAATGCTATTGTTTGCACCAAAATTCCTGAAATAACCTAAGGCCCACTGTTGACCGGTTTGTGGTGTAATGTTGTTGGTACTGGGAGTCCAGATGTCCAATGGATTTGAGGCCGTAGTATTAGAAACCAAATGGATGTATTGGGCAGTTCTGTTGTAGGAGGCTTTTAAGGAGCTATTTGTGGGTAATTGATATTTTATCGAGGCCCTTGGCTCAAGATTCGCATAGTTTTTAATGACCTCAAACTTATCTGCCTCGAATGTATCTGTCACTCTTCTTCTTATGCCAGGCTCAGGTTGATCAAATTCGAAATATTGACCTTTCCCTAAGTACATAAAATTTGAAAACCTGAGACCGTACTGGATAGTCACCCGATCACCAATTGTTTGGTCATTGGAGATATAGGCAGAAGATTCCAGGGCTTTTTTCTCAGGTATACTGATGTCTCGAGATTCACCATTGCTTACTCCAATGGCATTGGCGGGTTCAAAATTATACAGTAAAATATCGGCCCCAAAAGACAGCTCATTGTTGGGATTAATGAAATAGGTAAATTCTTGTTTTAAGTCATAAGTATCTATTTCGGAGTTCCAATTGAATTTATCAAGGTCATCTTCACCAAAAGCCAGTTCATAGTCATAGTTACTATAGAACAGCGTGAGATTTGAAAAAAGACGATCATTATAAAGGTGATTCCATCTTAATGTGGTTGTGGTATTGCCCCAGTTGAATCCTTGACGTTCGTCAAATTTGAAATTATCCCTCCCGAAATACCCAGAAAGGAAAATTCTGTTGTTAGCGTTTATGTCATAATTGGTTTTGAGTGTAACATCATAAAAATTCAAAGCAGCTCCATCAGAGAGAACGTCTGTAAAGGCTTTGGCAAATACATCGACATAAGACCGGCGTGCTGCGACAATAAAGGATGCCTTGTCTTTTTTGATAGGCCCTTCAACTGCTAATCGACTAAAAATGCTGCCAACACCACCCTGGGCAGTGAACTTTTTACTATTTCCTTCCTTCATTCTAATATCAAGAATAGAGGCAATTCTTCCGCCATATCTTGCCGGGATACCACCCTTAATCAATTTGATGTCTTTAACCGCATCTGGATTAAACACTGAAAAGAAGCCCAGGAGATGCGATGAATTATATACCGGGGCCTCATCTAGAAGAACAAGGTTTTGACCAACACCTCCACCTCTGACATTGAAACCGGTCGTACCCTCACCAACTGTTGTGACACCCGGCAAGGTTTGAATACTCTTTAGCACATCGACTTCACCAAAAAAGGAAGGTAACTTTTGAATGGACTGAATGTCTAATTTGTTGGTGCTCATCTGAACACCCGACACATTAATATCTTCAGGTTCAGCTTCAATTATAATTTCTTCAAGCTCTGTGCCTTCGGGAATTAATTCTAAGTCCAGCCGTTTATTTTGATTCAAGGTTATTTCCAGACTTAAACCATCAAATCCTAAATAGCGAAATTCGAAATTATAGGTACCGGGCGAGAGGGTCACAGAATAAAAGCCATAAAAATTGGTAACTGCTCCTGATTCGATCTCTTTGATGTATACCGTGGCGCCAATTAAGTTTTCCCCATTAGAAGCATCCTGAACGTATCCACTCACAGTGAATTTTTCTTGTGAGGTGCCATGAATACTAAGCCCCAGAGAGAGTAAAAATGTTAGGAGGAGGGACTTAATCACTGATAAGTTTTATTGATGGCGCAATTATAAAACCAATAACTCATTAGATAATGAATTGTTCATTAAGAATGAATTGCAGTTATAAGTAAGTGTCTATTGATAACCCTGGTAGGATTTGCTTCGCAAGACCTTACCGGGTCGATTGCTGGAAAATTCTCCATTCTCTATTACTACCGTTCCATTTACAATTACCCATTCAATACCTGACGGATATTGATGCGGTTTTTCAAAGGTGGCATTGTCTATAACAGTCAAAGGATCGAATAAGGTGATGTCTGCATAATTACCTTGCTTAATGACACCCCTGTCTTTGAGTCCTAATCTTTTGGCTGGCATTGATGTCATTTTTAACAGGGCTTCATGTAATGTGATTAGTTTCTTTTCTCTAACGTATCGACCCAAGACTCGGGGAAATGTTCCATACCACCTGGGGTGTGGGTGAGCATCTCCAAATTTTACTAACCTACCATCGGAAGCGATCATTGTTTGCGGATGGCTCATGATCCTATTCACATCGGCGTCGTCCATGGCATAAAAAATAGCGCTGGCACCCCCATTTAATTGTGCTCTTAAAACCAGGTCTGTTCCAGTTTCAACCGTCGGTTCAAGCTCCTCCATTAAAGCCCAGTCGTAAAGTGTTTTTCCTTCTAGTTCGGGTTTCCAATCTACCTTTGCAAACCTCACTCTTTTGAGATCATTTCCGCCTCTGTCGTTGATGATGTTAAAAAGTGTTTGATTCCAGATTTTAGATTTTTCAACCCCATTTGACATCCGCTTTTCGAATTGTTCCTGACCACCTGCCAGGGCCCATCCTGGAATAAGGATACTGATTCCCGTATAGCTGGCATTGTAAGGGTATTGATCAATCATTACATCTATACCAAGATTTCGTGCAGAATCAACCATTGCAAGCGTTTTGGTGCTATTACCCCACATGGGTTGACCTACCACCTTGTGATGTGTCAAAACAACGGGAATATCAGCTTCATAACCAATCTGAATCGCTTCTCCGACTCCTGCAATAAGTTGAAGACCCTCCTCTCGAAGGTGAGAGGTATAAATGCCATTGAACCTGGACGCAACTTTCGCCAGTTCAATCACTTCGCCAACTTCAGAAAACGTACCCGGCAAATATTTCAGCCCGGTAGATAGGCCAAACGCCCCATTTTCCATCGCTACTGAAACATGTGCCTTCATTAACTCTAGTTCCTGCGTCGACGGAGGCCTGTTATCTAGTCCCATAATGTCTTCGCGGATTTTATTATGCCCAACCAAATAAGCGACATTGTAGCCCAGCTCCAGCGTTTCCAATGAATCCATATATAAGGAAAATGGCCATAACCCACCTCCATCTGGTCCGCCCAAAGCGGTAGTTACGCCTTGCCGTACATGGTTCTCAGCCCCTGGAAGGGCTATTAACGGATCCAGGTGAGTGTGTAAATCGATAAATCCCGGACAAACCACTAAGCCTTCCGCGTCAATACTTATAGTGGATTTATTTTTATTTAGATCACCTATTGCGGTTATAAATTCACCTTTTATTCCGATGTCGCTTATTATTGGCTCTTTTCCTTCTCCATCATAAATTGTTCCCCCTGAAATGATGACATCATATTCAGTTGAGTTACAGCCTGTTTGAAACCAGATCAAACAAGCGACAATAGTTCTAAAGAGGATTGGTTGATGGATAGTCATACAGTGAGGGTTTAGTTAGTACTAGCATGCCGCAGATAGATGTTCTAATTTACTTCAGAAGGATGAGTGTATGAGGCTTTTTTATATTTTTGGCAGCCCCATGTATTCAGCTAACGATCATACTCAACTATATGAGATACTCAATGATTTAAAAAGATCATCGGATAAGACTGTGAAGGATCAAGATTTCTTTCATCATTTTGAAATTCGATTAGCAGCTAATTTTCATAGCTTGAGATCACTACTAATCGAGTTGTATAATGACCGACAGGTTGTGGAGTCATTGCTACCAAAGTTGGTATTCAATCTCTTCGATCAATACCAACAAAGGTCAGATGAACTAAAGAAACTTGATCAAAAAAGAGAGAAAGATCCTCATTGGTTATTGAATGAGAAATGGGCTGGAATGATGCTCTATGTAGATCATTTTTCAGGTGATTTGAAAGGTTTGATTCGAAAGCTACCTTACCTGGAAGAGTTGGGAATTAACTGGATTCATCTAATGCCATTACTTAAAAGCCCGGAGGGAGAAAATGATGGCGGCTATGCGGTATCTGATTACAAGACAGTAGATCCCCGTTTGGGTTCAATGGATGATATTGTAACCCTGACCAGGGAATTAAGGAAGAAGGATATGCTTCTGGCAATTGACTATGTAATGAATCATACCTCAGATGAGCATGAGTGGGCAATGAAAGCAAAGGCCGGGGATACTGTGTATCAGGACTACTTTTTTATGTTTGATGACCGTCAGGTGCCTGATCAATTTGAGATGACAATGCCTGAGGTTTTCCCCAACAGCGCCCCCGGAAATTTCACCTTCAATGAAGATTCGGGAAAGTGGGTAATGACTCAATTTCATACCTATCAGTGGGATTTGAATTATTATAATCCCGCAGTTTTGTTTGAGATGATTGATGCCGCATTCTTCCTTGGTAATCAGGGGATTGACATTCTTAGGTTGGATGCTGTACCCTTTATCTGGAAGAAACTGGGAACTGCCTGTCGCAATGAAAGAGAAGCACATGTCATTTTACGGCTATTTAAAGCTTGCTTTGAAATAGTAGCTCCCGGCGTGGTTTTCATAGCGGAGGCAATTGTACGTCCTCATGAGATCATTAGTTATTTCGGAGAAAATGAGTATAGCGGAAAAGAATGTGATATAGCGTATAATGCCACATTTATGGCTTTATGCTGGGAAGCATTATCAACCGGGGACGTCAGTGTAATGAGACATGTAACATCTAAAATGCAGCCTAAGCCATTTGGCACTACTTGGATTAACTACCTCCGTTCTCATGATGATATTGGGTTAGGATTTGATGACGAAGATCTACGGGAAATGGGTATAGATGCGAAGGGTCATCGTAAGTTTATCTTAGATTATTACACTGGGGAGTATCCGAATTCCCTGGCTACAGGAGCACCATTTGCTTTTAATCCTAAAACTGGTGATGCTCGGATTTCTGGTACTTTATCGGCCCTTTGTGGTCTTGAAAAAGCCATTGAACTGGATAATGAGGAATTGG
>JAJCYL010000106.1 GCA_029262955.1 Cytophagales bacterium
AGTATTGCCGATGACACCTCGCTTGATCCGTTGTAAATGGTTTTAATCAGGGGTTGGTCCTCGGCAGCTTCATCCATATGCTTGATGATATTTTCGGAGAGAATAATCCCGAGGTCAATCATAGTCCCGATGGCAATGGCAATACCAGATAGGGCTACGATGTTGGCATCAACTCCGAAATAGCGCATGGCTATAAAAACCATGAGTACTGAAATCGGTAAAATACTGGTTATTAGAATGGATGCCCTCAGGTTAAAAACCATCACGATAACCACCAGGATGGAGATTAGAATTTCCAGAGATAATGCTTCCTCTAATGTTCCGAGGGTCTCATATATCAATTGAGAGCGATCATAGAAAGGAATGATGGTCAATTTACTCTGTACACCATTGGCCAATGTTTTGGAGGGAAGCCCCGGTGCGATTTCCTTTATTTTATCCTTGACATTATTAATAACCTGAAGGGGGTTGGAGCCAAAACGGGCCACAACAACCCCACCAACCACTTCAGCGCCATCTTTGTCCAGAATACCTCTTCTAGTGGCAGGACCTAAACTGACTACAGCAATGTCTTTAATCCTGATGGGGATATTATTTTGAACTGCCACTACAGCTTTTTCCAGGTCTTCAACTTTTTTGATATAGCCTAATCCCCTAATCAGATACTCTGCCTGGTTGATTTCTATAGTCTTTGCACCAACATCCTTATTCGATTTTTGTACGGCTTGCATAACCACATGCAATGGCACATCATAAACTTTCAGCGCATCTGGATTGACATCAACCTGGTATTCCTGGATGAATCCACCAATGGAAGCAACTTCTGAAACCCCCTCGGTAGCGTTGAGGCCATATTTGACATAAAAGTCCTGAACAGTTCTAATTTCATGGAGATCCCAACCACCTGTTGGTTTACCATTTGGATCCCTGCCTTCCAGGGTATACCAGAAAACCTGTCCCAGTGCCGTAGCGTCAGGGCCTAAAGTTGGTTGCACATCTTCCGGCAACAGCCCTGAAGGAATGGAACTCAGTTTTTCCAGAATTCGCGACCGTGACCAGTAAAATTCAACCCCATCACTGAAGATGATATAGATACTGGAAAACCCGAAAATTGAAGAACTGCGAACGGATTTGACTCCCGGAATTCCCAAGAGGTAAGTGGTTAAGGGGTAGGAGATCTGGTCTTCGATGTCTTGGGGAGATCTTCCTGGCCATTGGGTAAAAACGATCTGCTGATTTTCTCCAATGTCAGGTATAGCATCTACCGGTACAGGATCCGAGGGTAAATTACCCAATTGCCATCCAAAAGGTGCGGTTACCATACCCCAACCAACCAATCCAACCAGAAGGAGGACGGTTACCAGTTTATTCTCCAGGAAATATCTAATAATATGATTAAGCATAGCACAATTATCTGATTTATTGAGGGACTGATGGTATGTGTGCCGATGGTCTATGTACAGATGCTATGATAAGTAGATTAGACGATGAATAATTAGATCATCATATAATTAGATCATCATATAATCAGACCATCAGGGCATCAAACCATCGGCAAATCAGATGCTACAGCAAAAAGGATTGTATCGTGACGGGTATGTCACGCTCAATTAAGGGGGGCTTATAATTTAAAAAAGCAGTTTGGGTGGAAAGAGAGCTCTCCAGATCCAGATCAATGAGATAATAAGAAAGTGCGGATATGAGGTACAGATCCGGCGAGATATCAAAATTAAAGGCCGTCTTATTTAGTTCCTCAACTTGGAATTCTTCTATTGTATCCTTACAGCAATCATCGGGCATATTCATCTCAACCTCATTCTGACAGGACACTGCTTCATGCATTAACGCAATGTTTTTAACATGGCCCATGCAGTAATGTTTGTGCAGGGTTACCCCGGTGGTCGAGGCCAGGATTAACAAGGCCAGGGCAATATTCGCTATGTTTTTTGCGAGGTGCATCAGTATAAAAGTACGAATTTCCTTTGAATTAGATGTGAAATGTTGTCGTGTCCATTGCTAATTAACTTTTTTAACTTCATTAGATGGCTGGATTTACGATCCGCATGAAACGTCTTTTTCAAACCCTGCATTTTTGTAAAGTAATTGATCATTATCATTTAATCCTTAATCTCAGGGCATTTAGTATCACAGATATTGAGCTAAAACTCATGGCAGCTGCGGCCAGCATAGGGCTCAATAGCAGCCCAAAAATCGGATAAAAAATACCAGCAGCTATCGGAACTCCAAGAACATTATAAACAAAGGCGAAGAACAGATTTTGCCGGATATTACTCATTACATCCTGACTCAATTTACGTGCATTGACAATGCCCTGAAGATTTCCTTTGACCAGGGTGATTTCAGCACTTTGCATGGCAATGTCAGTTCCGGTGCCCATAGCTATTCCTACATTGGCCTGGGTGAGCGCAGGAGCGTCATTGATCCCATCACCAGCCATGGCGACTGTCAAGCCTTCGGATTGAAGCTTTTTAATAAAATTAAATTTGTCCTCGGGGAGGCAATTGGCTTCGAATCCATCCAGTTTTAATTCATCGGCGACAGCTTTGGCGGTAATTTCATTGTCTCCTGTAAGCATGATGACATTTAATCCCATCTTCTGCAATTGCTGTATGGCCTGAGGTGATGTTTCTTTTATCTTGTCCGCCACACTTAAAAGGCCGGCAATCTTATTATCGATCATCAGGAACATCACAGTTTGTCCCTTTCTTTGGAGTTCGGCAGTTAATTCCTTTTGAGTATCTGTTAATTCCAATCCTTGCTCTTCCAATAACTTCCTGTTACCGAGAATTATTTGG
>JAJCYL010000107.1 GCA_029262955.1 Cytophagales bacterium
CCCATAACTTTACGCACCCCAACTTCCAACGATCTTTTCATAGACCTGGCTGTCGCAAGGTTCATGTAGTTAATACAGGCAATAAGAACCATAAAAACAGCAACTGCACTAAATATGAAAATGTAATCCTGGTCACCCAGAGGTGTAGGTTCAAACTCAAAATAGGATTTCAAATGAATGTCCTGGATATTGATTAAATCGTAAACAATCTTAGTCTCGTACTGATCAAAAATAGGGGCGACGTACTTTTTGTTTATTTGCTCATTGAGTTTGGAGACCACTACTTCAGGTTTAGCAAAATCTTCCAAAACGACATAGGTGTAAATGTTAAATGAACCCCAATGATTATTATTGACCAATCTCTCATTAGTACTCAATGTCGCCAAGGCCCTGGTGATCAGGTGTGAATTGGCCGGTTGATTTTTGAAAACACCGCGGACTGTATAGGAAAAACTTTCGGTTTCGAGTATCTGACCAATAGGGTTTTCCCCTTTAAATATTCTATTTGCTTCGTCCTCGCTTAAAACCAATGAATTTGGAGCAGACAGGGCGGAACTAGGATCTCCCGCAATGAAATCGAATGTAAACACATCCAGGACAGTAGAGTCCACCAGGTAACATTGTTCAATATAATAACTGATATCATCCCTACGGAAACGAACGCGTCCAGTGGGTACGAATCGGGTATATTGAGCTACTTCTGACAGTTCTTCCTTTACAGTTTGACCAAGGGGGTATTGCGTAACTGACCAATCGAAATTGTCGTCAGTTTCATAAAACCGGGAGGAGATGCGATAGGTATTATCAGCATTTGTGTGATAATTATCATAGCTGAGTTCGTGGTTGAGGTATAATATAATGACCAGACTGGAAACAATGCCTATGGTAAGACCAAGAACATTAAGGGCAGTGTAAGTAGGCTGTTTACGTAGTTGACGTAGAGCAACTTTCAAATTGTTTTTGAACATAGAAGAGAGCGTGGATCTTCTATCAATATAGCTATTATGTATTATTTTCTCTAACGGTGGTATGGCCTTAGTACAAAATGCGCTCAATCTATGAGTGAGATGACCATCTCAATATAGTAGACATTCTTTTTTTCTTACTGGAGGGTTAATTGAAACGGCCGATTGCATGTGATGAAGGACTTTGGGGTATCTTTTTAATTTCATTTTAAAAACCCAAGTTTATTTAAAGCCTCATAAGTAACTGCTTTTCTTGTACCAGCAAACATTCTCATGTTAAACTCCTTATCGGGTTCAATATTTGTCGCAAAAAAGAAAACTCGGCTATTCGTTTCGAGATAACCTACAAACCAACCGTTATTGATTTCATTTATGTTCGACCAGCCTGTCTTCCCACTAAGTCTATAATTTTCATTGTCCTCGATCACCATCAATCTTTTCATGATTTGTTCAGTTCTATTCGAAATGGGAAGTTTGGAAGTGTAGAACCGATTTAAGAAGTCCAGTTGTTGGAACGGAGTTATTCTTGAATTTCCTTCCAACCAGAATTGGTCAATATTACTGGTATCCACATCCATTTTACCATAATCTAGTTTTGCGAGGAATTCGTTAGTTCTATTCGTTCCAATTTTTCTTGCAATTTCTTGATAGCATGGAACGCAAGAGGTTTGAAAAGCATCCCTCAGAATTAGATCTCGTTCCCAAATTGGTATTCTCCTCTTGGCTCCGTCCCATATGAGCAGTGTACTATCGTCTTGAACTATACCAGTTTCAATTGCGATTATAGAATTGACTATCTTATAGGTGGAGGCGGGCAATACACCTTTTTCCGCCCATTTAAAGCTATTAGAATAGAATACATTTTGACCCAAATCATGAACCACTATGGATCCAATAACATTGGAGGAATCCAAAATCATCTGTAGTTCTGGGACATCTTCATACATTCTTTGTGATTCATTGGTTTCGATCTTGTTTTCAGTTTTAATATTTGTCGAACAGGCACAGTTTATGATCAGAAAAAAAAGTGTGTTATAGTAATTCATGATGCTGTAATATCAAATTCTTGATCAGTAGATGTGTCAGAAGATTTCTGATGGCCGCAAGCTGCCACAAATAATGTAATGACCATACAGTACTTAATGATATTCATTCAAGTCCTAATATACGCTTGCGGCAGATATTTTGATTGGCCGAACAGTTAAATAAAACGCAGGATTATGGAGTCACCTCCGGAGGTCAACTCTGTGGCTCTTATTAAACCTTTGGCCATTGCTTTTGTCTAATCCCCAAAATACTATTTAAAACTAAAACTACGATTATGAGAAAAGTAATGATGTTAGTACTCAGTGGTTTGATGGGGATTACTGTAGCCACATTTGGTCAAGACAGGCCAGAGAATGATCTTAGCCGAACTCAGCATGTCGATCGTATTCAAAATGCAAGACTGCAACAAGATCGTATTGCGCAAGCCAGGTTAAACCAAACTGACCTGACTCAAGAGAGGATTCAACAAGCAAGGATCAAGCATGAGCGGATCCAGCACGCAAGAATCAAAGACGCTCGTCTAAAGGATAAGCGAATCAAGGATGCTCGTTTGAAAGACAAGCGGATCAAAGACGCACGTTTGAAAAATAAGCGGATTAAAGATGCTCGTTTGAAAGATAAGCGCCTAAAGAATAAGCGAATCAAGGATGCTCGTTTGAAAGATAAGCGCCTAAAGAATAAGCGGATCAAGGATGCTCGTCTGAAAGATAAGCGCCTGAAGGATAAGCGAATTAAGGATGCACGTGAGGATGCAGCTACGGACGGAGAGTAGACGAATCGGCCAGTGGTTCTAACGTATCAGTGAGTTAAACAAAGTGTAGCTTAGAAAGCCTCACCTGAAAAGGGGAGGCTTTCTATTATTAGTTCAAGCGATTCTTTTAAAAAATGGAGGAGCTACTAAATAATTTAAATGTATTGAGCAACATTCAGCTGGGCTTTGTCTATGCTATTCATATTCTAAGCTCCATCCATAGAAATAGTATTCAAAACACTATTTCTCTCAAATAATTAAAGAGGCAAGGAAGAGTTAAATAAAACGCACTTTAAATTTCTTCACAACATAAGCAAAATGGAATGCATTACTTAGTCCCTTTCATCAAACCACTAAATTCGATACTTTAGCTTTGTGAGCAATCGGCAAGTGCACTCATTTGCACAATGTTCGTTGATTGTCATCAACGACGATGGCCATAAAACCCAATGAAATATACCTGAAATGCCCAACATGTGAAGATGCCTACATATATCAATTGAATGATCGGGAAATTATCGCATTGGTTGCAGGATGGTATAGTG
>JAJCYL010000108.1 GCA_029262955.1 Cytophagales bacterium
TTATTATAGAAATAAATCGATTATAATGAAAGGAACACTGTTTATTATTTGTCTGACTATTAACTGTCTTCCACTACTAGCGCAATCATATCGATATGAAGGGATAAACAATGATCCTTCAGAGGATCGGGATTTTGAACAAGGAAGTGATAAAATCACAAGTTCCATCAAAGAAAAATTAGATCATTTAAATTTATATGAATATGCTCATGCCTTACCAGAATTGTATTACTTAATTGACGCAAGAGAGATCTCTATTGAGAGCTGGAGACAATTCGTTGACTCACTGGAAAACGAGGTTGCGGTCCACCAAAATGATACTATCCGTCCATATTGGGCTGTGAATTATTTAGGTTTGATTCCTTTACAAAGTCAATTTTTTTTAGCCTCGATAGAGAAAAGCGTCAAACTCAAGGAAAAATACCCAGTAACATACCGACTTCTTAAGGAAAATACATCCTCAATGGAAGGTTTGGGGTATGAAGAAGATGATTTTGATTCTTTAGTTAATATACCAATTGATAGGGGTGTAAAAGGGACTAATACTTTTTGGTACTTTCTACAGCTAGAAGACTGTCATCTGGAGAATACTTTAGTCATTGGGGAATCTCCACAATGGAAGTCATATCTGGAAGATCCGTACCCGATATCAAAAAATATTTCAGCTACATATAAAGTCCCTTATTACCTGCAAAAGAGAAAATGGCAGAGTATACAAAGACGCCTTTTGTCAAGTGACAATAGCCTTTGTAAGAGATTGTCTACAAGAATGAATAAGCGATCCATTGGAATTTATGATGATGATAGGGAGTACTTTATTCGAGCTACTGAGGACGGTATGGATCGCGACAAGAGCAAAGAATTCTAATTGCTGTGGTGATAAATAAACCCTCACATCTACCATTAGTGACTTACAAAGTTTAGAGATTCCCAGCCCTTCTCCTACTTTATCGGATTTTAACTTGTTAGACCATTTGTAAATCATACAAATGCATCAATGAATAGAGGAAGGCGTCATTTATTTTGTTATGGTAATTCTAATCTTACCTCTTCAAAAATGAAGGTCAAGAAGCTCATGATTTGACCGTTTTATGTCCACATGATCTCTGACAATCACCATCTTAGTATCAAGTTCTATATTGAAATAGGCAATTATGAGATATCAAATATTATTAGCTTTCGCTACTTGTATTATGAGCTGTAAATTAAATGCTCAATATACCTTTGACAGCCTAGAAAAGGAATTTCAGATTATTGATCTTCCAATAAATGACGCTCATAAACTAACTGGTCGAACCTCCTTAAATATCGAAAACATAAATTCCCTATTTATCCTTAGTCAGAATAGGCTCTATTACTTAAAAAATGATAAAAAAGTCTTTGACCAGTATTTTGGTCAAATTATGGAAGAAACCGCAGAGTATGATTATGAATCCGAAGGCAAAAATATTAATGTGTCCTTTCGATCACAAGTGTATTCGGTAGGGAGACTCACATTATCTAAAGATTTTTATTCGATTATTATTAAAGTGATTGGCATGGAAATAACCTATTACGATATCTACAATTTTTCCAAGGAAGGGGAGTTGTTGTCATTCCTTCCACTATTTATTGGTTATAGGTCAGCTCCACATATAGATGTGGTAAACTATATTACGGTGACTTCTACAATAAATGACCAAGGGATTATTAAGTGGCATGAAAACATTGATGGGTTAGAAACTTTCCGTACCCTTAAACTCGATAACAATGGGTATTTCGAAATCCTTAAAGAGGAGAAGAGAGGAGAATCTGAATATTAGCAATTGCTGGTCTTACTATCCCGGATCTTTTGGTGAGCATAGACTGTGATTGCCTGCTTCCAAATACAAGGTCAACAAATATATTAATTCACATCAAATGTGGGAGAAATAGTCGAAACTAAATTGAGCAACCCGTATTTCATCATTGTAATTATTTTGATTTCATACACTGGGATCTCTCAGTCATATACGAATAGCGAGATAGGAATTGAGCAATTGTCATTAAATGGAATCGGCTTGATAAGTCAAAGTTTGACCGAACAAACTTTAATGGATCATTTTGGAACCCCCTTGGAGAGAAGAATTACTCCCCCACAAATTGAATGGGATGATGGCGGTAAAATAATCTTCTATCAAAAAAATACCAGATTCAATTATTCGAAATACGGTCAAGATTATTACTTAGAAAGTGTGACCATCAATGCTCAGAATTTTCGAGTATTAGTAGGCGACAACGAAATTGCAATTGGCAAATCATTAATTGAAATAGGTGCGATATTTGAAGATTCCTTTAGGAAATTTAAGCATACCTATTCTAAGCCATACGCTGAATCTGTTCAAAATTTATTCGTATCAATTATTCATAACATGGAAGATGGCAATTATTACACTACTTCTTTGAAATTGGTTTTTAGAGATGATAAACTCATCTCATTCAATATTAATTTAGTTGAGGGCGGATGAAATGTAACTATTCCATGTTGTGATTTTCATTCAATTAAGAGGGTGAATCTGCCTTATATTGACACTGATCATCTTGGAGAAAAATAAAAATGAAAGCGCTTAATAATCGGATGTTGTCATTAATATGCCTGATATCGGCTAACCTTACAATGGGTCAGACACGGTCACTCATTTCAGAAAAAATTTATTTATCAGGGAGCTTCAATAATCATTTGATCGAAATACCGGACCAGATTGGTTCTAAATCAGTAAACTTTTTGAAACAAATTTCCATCGATAAAGACACCCTTCAAATACTCAGTTATAGTAACTATAAAGAGGGAGCTAAGGCTATCACTATATTTCACAATGGCGTTTTGACTGACACAATAAATGTTGAATTTATCTCCAGTAGAGTGTTTTACGCAGCTAATCGTGTATACCTAGTAGGTCACAACGGCCATAATATAAGAGAGAGGGAAACAATTGTAATCAAAACGAATCCGTTTAATGGGAAAGTTTTGGACTATAAAACATTCAATGGTTTTGAATTCGAGTATGTCTGTAACGACTTAATTTATGGGTTTATTGAAGTATCTGATGAACCAGATTCATTGGACATACTTTTCTCAGTTAATCCTATTAATTGGCAACTTAACCCAGTAAGCTCTATTAGCAAGCAAGTTGGAATGCGTGAAAAGGATAATATTGTTAGATCATATGCTTATGGTGGCTGTAAGAATGCTATTATCAGAACAGGATCACGATACTCCGATGTTATTGCAAATGAAAAATACTTTCAGCTAAATCTACTATCCAAGGAACTTATAGATGTCACACCGCTAATGAGAAAAGTATTCGATTTCTATGACTTATATCTCCGATTGGATGAGAGCTCTTTTTATGACGGATACATTTATGCTGGGGGTTACTTTGATCAAGAATACGAGGGAAAATTTAAGGAACCACCATTTTTGATTAATACTGAAATCGACAATCCCTATCAACTTATCTCTTATGGAACACATTATACCGGACACAATTATGTTGGAGGCAGACTGGAGTCCCTAAATATCAAGACAAAGCTCGATAATGATGTAGATGTACTAATTGCTCATAAATATTCCTTGTCGTTTGATAGGAGTTTGAAAATCATTTTTGACAATTTAGAATTGAACCAGAATTCTCTCAGTCTATTATCAATTTATGAACTTAATCTTTTGAAGAACTTTATTTTCGCCAAGCACAATTACCAGTTTGACACTCTCTACTATCAGGCCTTTTTTAATCTTTTTGAATTTTATAGCCGACAAAAAGAAAACAGAGTAAAAGAGATTAATCATTTACTTACTGAGAGTGACAAGAGTAATCTTAAATTGATTAATAAGGCCTTGGAGGATTAATGTTATGTGGTCCTGAATGATCCTCACAAATACCCCTCATCTGTCAAAAACCTTGCTGTAGCTTCCATATTCTCTTTTGTAGCTTGTGGGTAGGAATGGTTCTTGCCGTCCTCAATTGTGAACAACTTCTCATACGCCTTTTGATCCGACCGCTGATAGGCTACCAGTTCATACAGTTCCTGGAATCCATTTATGGTTATTGGGCTTTTCAGTCTTCGGTAATATTTAAATATCTCACCACTGGTGTAGCTCCTACTTCCGCTTGACATGGTCTCAAATGAGTAGGTCAGTCCACCAATCAAGGCACCTTCATATTCAATGTCATAATTGACAGTGGTCCAGGAGGTGATGCCAATGTCAAAGTCCCTACCATAATTAACACTACTTAGTCTAAGCTTCGGAAATCCTTTTTTGTTTCTTTCCTCCTTTGTCTCAGCTAAAGTTTGCCTAATGCGTTCAACTTCTTTTTTTATCTTTTCTGTTGCTGCCAATATTACAGATGATGAATCGTTAAGTTGTTTGAACTCAGTTATCATATCTTCACTCAGCACATTACTTCCAATTATCACCGGTTTATAAGTCAATAGTCTTTCAATTAGTTTCTTATTGCTAAAATGAATGCGATCAGTTGGTAAGACTACCTTGCCCCCACTGGCAAACTCAAGGTCATACCATAGCCGGTCCTCAAAACGCGGGTGCTTGTACTCACTACTACGGCTTCTTAAAGTGAAGATGTTTTCACCGCCCAAAGTCTGATATTCAACCTGCTCATTAAACTTCGTCGAAAACTCCCCTTCGATTTTAGCGACTTCTATTTTATCGAGAGAGACAATTCCTTTTTTGATTTTGATGGCTTGGGCTGATACTAACTGGATCGAAAAGAAAGTAAGGAAAAGGAATGGGAATATATTCATATTTTAAAATCGTTATATGAAATATAGCGGCTTAATTTCAAAGACACAAGTTGCAAACTTGTGCTACCTCAATATTAAAAGATGAAGTTAGAAAAGAGAGTAAGCATATGCCATTTTGCATTGTGTTGAAACTCAACCTACGGTA
>JAJCYL010000109.1 GCA_029262955.1 Cytophagales bacterium
GAAATACCACCCACGCTGTTCAGGATTTGTAATCCTGAACCAACTATATAAGGTCAAAACCGTCTTCATGATTCTATTAGATTACTAATCCGAAAGAGCTGAATGTCTCCGATAGGCAGCAGTTAGATAAAGGATCACCCACGCTGTTCAGGATTTGTAATCCTGAACCAATAAATAGGGTAAAAAACAGTGTTCTTGATGCTTTCGGATTACAAATCCGAAAGAGCTGAGTGTCCCCACGCTGTTCAGGATTTGTAATCCTGAACCAACTTTATAGGGTAAAAAACAGTGTTCTTGACCCTTTCGGATTACAAATCCGAAAGAGCTGAGTTGATATAAACATGAAATACCACCCACGCTGTTCAGGATTTGTAATCCTGAACCAACTATATAAGGTCAAAACCGTCTTCGTGATTCTTTTAGATTACTAATCCGAAAGAGCTGAATGTCTCCGATCTGGGTATATGAACATTTAGGCCGCAGTTAGATAAAGGGCTACGATCTATAGTTTCCTCAATTTAATTGGGACAAATCCTCCTGGGTATCAATGTCAATAGCGCACTCTTTACATGGAATGGATATCTTGTCGGCATATTTACTAATCACTTTTCTTGCGCCCTCATCCTCTTTAAGTAACATTAATTCCGCAAAATATGACTTTGGAAAAATAGCTGGCGCACCATAAATACCATTGTATTCCGAACAGATGATTTTCTCGTTTTGGTTGGCAGAGTTGATAAGTGCGTTGAGGTGGTCGACTGAAACTTTGGGCTGATCACACAACATAATGAGAACACCATCCACATGGTTATCGAATTTAATAGCTTTTACCCCGGTACTTAAACTTGATCCCATGCCTTCCTTCCATTCATCGTTATAAATAGTAATCACACCCGAACTGAGTATCGAAGACGCTATTCGTGTACGCTGACTACCCAACACTACAAAAACATCCTTGATACCAGTATCCAAGAGCGTCTGTATCGCGATATTTAATAAAGTCCTATCACGGTATTTTACTAATTGTTTCGGTCGTTCAAGCCTTTTGGATTCACCTGCTGCCAATACTAACCCCGCTATCCTCATAAGAATCTACTTTACAATCAAGGTACCTCATTGACACCTCTAATTCTAAACATGTCTCATTTAAATAACTTCCGACTGACAAATTCTGCTTGAGTATGTTCAATTTTATTTTCAACTTAATGGAAAATCACTTCTATGAAGAATTACTGCCTAATCCTCATAATCTCCTTATTCGTTTTTTTATATGGATGTAACTCCCCACAATCTGATAGGCCAATTTTCAGTATTTCGTACAATTCTGAGTTAGGGAGTGAAGGTTTCGATGGCCGTTTGCTGCTTATGCTTTCAAATAATGAAGAAAAAGAGCCTCGTTTCCAAATTAGCGACGGGCCTAATTCTCAGCTAATCTTTGGAGTTGACGTTAGTAAAATGAAACCAGGAGATAAAGTTGAAATTACCAATGAAGTGTTCGGATACCCCTTAACGAGTTTTTCCGAAATTCCTGCGGGAGATTACTATGTACAAACACTTCTACATAAATATGAAACCTTCAACTTGTCGACTGGTCATAGCGTAAAACTACCAATGGATCAAGGTGAGGGCCAACATTGGAACATCTCTCCAAAAAACATCTATTCCACCCCCATAAAAATATCATTTGATCCTAACAGGAATGACGTATTTGAAATTGAAATTAATAATGAAATACCCCTCATTGAACCAGTGGCAGATACTGATTATATCAAACATATTCGTATTCAAAGCGATAAACTGACTAAATTTTGGGGTCGACCCATGTATTTACAGGCCAATGTTCTTCTTCCCCACGGATTTGATGAAAATAGTGAAATGGAGTATCCCCTCATGGTATTCCATGGCCATTTCCCGAAAACTTTTAGAGGTTTCAGAACTGCACCTCCAACGGCCAAAGCTGATGATGGCATCTATAATGAACGATTCAGGATTAATGGCTATGAGTATGTTCAACAAAAGGAGGCCTATGACCTCTATCAAAAATGGATAAGTCCGGACTTTCCAAGATTTTTAGCAATCGAAATTCAACATCCAACTCCATATTACGATGATTCATATGCGGTAAATTCAGCCAACCAGGGACCATATGGTGATGCCATTACCTATGAGCTCATTCCCGAGGTTGAACGGCTATTTAATGGTGTTGGTGAAGGATGGGGAAGGTTTTTATACGGTGGGTCTACTGGCGGATGGGAAGCACTCGCAGTCCAGGTTTTCTATCCAAAAGAATACAATGGCTGCTTCGCTGCCTGTCCGGACCCTATTGATTTTAGGGCATACTGTGCCGTTAATCTATATGAGGATGAAAATGCCTATTACCTTGACGGGGATTACAACCAAACTCAAAGGCCAGCCAGAAGAGATGGCAAAGGTATGATCTCGGCAACCATCAAAGAAACTAATCATAGAGAATTGGTTTTAGGCACCAATAGTAGGTCGGGAGACCAATGGGATATTTGGCAGGCAGTCTATTCACCCATGGGAGAAGACGGCTATCCCAGACCAATTTGGGATAAAATGACCGGTCTAATAGATAAGGAGGTTGTTAATTATTGGAAAGAGAATTATGACCTACGGTACATAATGGAAAGAGATTGGAAAACATTAGGTCCTGAACTGGAAGGTAAAGTAAATATCTACTGCGGGGATATGGACAATTACTATTTGAATAATGCTGTTGTCCTAACTGAACAATTTTTGAAAACCACCTCCAATTTTGACCAAGGTGGAGAGTTAACTTATGGTGACGGTGATGAACACTGCTGGAACGGTGATCCGGATAATCCCAACTATTTAACAAGACTTCGGTATAACACCATGTATTTAGACAAGATTAAGGAAAGGCTTAGAAGGACTGCTCCGAAAGGACATAGACTGGTCAATTGGGGAATTTGAGCTAAGACAATCCCTCTAAACGTACCGGTAATTTTCTCACCCTTTTCCCAGTTGCAGAAAAAATGACATTGCAGATAGCAGCTAATTGACCACATAGCACATTATGTTTACAACCTTAAACAAGCTTACGTATGCGAATGCTCTTGTACCTTCAGTTAATCTTATTTGCCTACTCCTCTGTAGGCCAACAAAGGCTAACTCAGGCAATATCTCTTTATAATGAGAGCAAACAACTTTATCAAAAAGAAGATTACGAGGGCTATCTTATTAAAAGTTTAGAAGCTCGTACTCTTTTACCATATAGTCGTGCTGTGGTGTACAATCTCGCGGCGGCTTTTGCAGTGAACGGTCAAGCTGAAGAAAGTCTGGCAACTATTGGAGAACTTATTCAGGTGGACAACAGAATAGAATTTAATGCAGATTCAGTTTTCGCAAACATCAAATCAAATCCAAAATATTCTGACTATTTAGTAGACGCTGAGGACTTATCTGATCCCATATCCAACAGTCAGGTTGCCTTTGAGCTGGATCAAATCGATCTGCATCCAGAGTCAATTGCTTATAGTGAAGCTACTGAGCTATTCTATATCAGCAGTATGCGGAAAAGGAAAATTGTTACCTATGACCCCAGGACCAGGTTGGTCTCAGATTGGATAACTACCAATGACCATTATGATCTTTATGGTGTCATGGGTATGAAAGTTTCCCCTGACGGTGGATCCATTTGGTTTTGCTCCTCTCCCATGCCTCAAATGGAGGGATATACTGATGACGGTCGATACACCCCGTCAATTTTCAAAATACAGCTTGAGGACAAACGTAAAGTTGATCGCTTTGCTCTGCCAATTGGTAGCCTTCCTGGCGATTTAGTCTTATCACCCACTGGTGTCTGCTATGTTTCAGATAGCGCAGTGCCTCGGATATTTAGAATTAAGGGCAAGCAGGCACAATTGCTTTTCGATGGAAATCAAACGTTAGTTAATCTTCAAGGGCTGACACTGTATGGGGATTTTCTATTCATTGCAGACTACTTATTAGGTATTCACCGGCTGACTATTTCTGACGGATCATTGATTCCCATTCCTATCGCTTATCCCTATAATACGGCTGGTGTTGATGGGCTATACTACTATAACAACTCACTAATTGCTATCCAGAATGGGGTATATCCTTTTCGAATTGGTCGGTTCTTTCTTGGTGATCATCAAAAAATCAAGAAGTTCGAGTATTTTGAGAAAGCCTCCGATTATCTGGACGAACCGACATTAGGTCTTATGCTAAACGATCAGTTCTATTTTGTTGCCAACAGCCCATGGAGTTATTATGACGGAAGTGACATACTTGTTGAGCATATCAACAAGCCACAGATAAGAAAGTTCGTTATCGGAAAATAGTTAAATAATAAACCATACGGCTATCCTGGCTGGTTGAGCTTTTACTGACTGATGATTACACCAAAAGAGGTGGGTTTTAAATTGATTTTTTTATATTCAAGGTTCTATTATTTGTAGCATGAATATCCTTTGTTAACCCTCTAACTATTAGAACCGATGAAAATCTACGACGAGAAACACATCAAAAACATTGTCCTGCTTGGAGCTGTGAAAAGCGGCAAGACTACACTTGCCGAAACGATGCTTTTTGAAGCAGGAATTATTGCTCGTCGAGGAACGGTGGAAGACAAGAGTACAGTGTCAGATTTTCATGAGGTTGAACAAGAGAGGGAAAACTCAGTTTACGCCACTTCACTCCACACAGAATGGAGAAATTATAAAATCAACATTATTGACACTCCGGGTTTAGACGATTTTGTTGGAGAGATAGCTTCTTCCATAAGAGTCGCTGATACAGCAGTACTGGTATTAAATTCTACCCAAGGGGTAGAAGTCGGCACAGAGTTGATTTGGAATTACGTTAATAAGTTTGAGAAACCCACTATTATCGCAATTAACCAGGTGGATCATCATAAGTCCGATTACGAAGCAACCCTGGACTCAGCCAAAGGACGATTCGGTTCTGCGGTGACTATAATGCAATACCCCGTCAATCAGGGTGAAGGTTTCAACTGCATCATCGATTTGCTCAAAATGATTATGTACAAATTTGGTCCGGACGGAGGCAAACCGGAAAAACTACCGATCCCTGATGATGAGAAGGATAAGGCTGAACAGATGCACAATGATTTGGTCGAAAAGGCTGCTGAAAATGATGAGAGCCTAATGGAACTCTATTTCGAAAAAGGGAGTCTGAATGAAGACGAAATGCGCAAAGGGCTGAAGATTGGAATGATGGAACATACCGTATTTCCTGTTTTCTGCTTATCAGCACTCAACAACATGGGTAGTGGTCGTATGATGGGATTCATTGATAATGTTGCTCCTGCGGCAACTGAAATGCCCCCAGAATTGACTGAAGAAGGCACAGAAGTTGAATGTGATCCCGGTCAACCAGTGTCGCTATTTGTTTTTAAAACCCTGGTTGAACCTTACCTCGGAAAGCTTAGTTACTTCAAAGTAAATTCTGGTGAGCTAAAAGCAGGCATGGATTTAGTAAATGCCCAAACGGGTGGACATGAGCGGATCAATCAGATTTACATCATGGATGGCAAAAATCGTAACACAGTCGATACACTGTCTGCCGGTGACATTGGTGCTACAGTTAAATTAAAGGAGACAAAGACGAACCATACATTGCATGCTACAGACTTCCCTGTCTCCTATAAAAAAATAAATTTCCCTGAACCACGCGTACGTGTTTCAATAGAAGCAGAAGAAAACGATCTTAAAAAACTGGCGGAAATATCTAAAGAACTTGGTGCCGAAGATCCAACCTTAAGTATCCAATATTACAAGGAATTAAAACAACTCATCTTGTCTGCTCAGGGCGATTTACATCTTGATGTGACCAAATGGCGTTTGAAACACATTTACGATATAGACGTGAATTTTGGTGATCCTAAGATTCCTTACAGAGAAACGATACAGAAATCTGCCACTGCAGATTACCGTCATAAGAAACAATCCGGTGGATCTGGTCAATTTGGAGAAATAACCATCACCATCATGCCCTATGTAGAAGGCATGGCAGATCCGGAAGGTTTCAATATTCGTGGTAAAGAAGAGATAGAACTCGATTGGGGTGGAAAGCTGGTTTTCTACAACTGTATCGTCGGTGGTGCCATTGATGCAAGGTATGTACCATCGGTACAAAAAGGCATACTTGAAGCAATGGAAGAAGGTCCAATTACTAAATCCTATGTAAGAGATATCGTCGTTTTGCTTCATGATGGCAAAATGCATGCAGTTGATTCGAACGACATCTCTTTTAAGATAGCCGGAGCTGGAGCGTTCAAAGACGCATTTATGAGATCAGATCCGAAGATTATGGAGCCTATAAATAGCCTTCAGGTTGTAGTACCTGAAGAACTAATGGGTGATGTGATGACTGATTTGCAATCAAGGAGGGCTACAATTTTAGGTATGGATGCCGAGGGACGATACCAAAAGATAAATGCCAAAATTCCTTTAGCTGAGATGAATGGGTACAATACTGCCTTGAAGGCAACCACCCAAGGCAAGGCCGGGTTTACAACAGCATTTGAAGAGTATTCTCAGGTACCGTATGATATCCAGGAAAAACTGGTAAAAGCCAGTACTGCCGACGTGGTGTAGTCTTAAAATGCCATGAAATGAGTGACCTTAAACAAAGAGTCGATGAGTTGAACTCACTGATCCGAGAATTCAAATATCCTGAAGCACTGGATAAGTTTTATGATGAAAACATAGTTACCCAGGAAAATGAAGAAGCACCAATAATAGGACTGGATGCTTACCGGGAAGCAGGAAAGAAATTTACTGAAGCCATCAGTAACTATTGGGCCGAGCCTCAAAGCATCATTCTTAGCGATAACATGTCAGTGGTTGAGTGGCATTATAAATTCGACCATGCCATGGCAGGAAAGTGGGATCGTTTACAGGTTTCTGTTCAACGCTGGAAAGATGGGAAAATCGTCCATGAAAGGCATCATTGGAATCCATAGCTTTCTTGTCTTCTATTCTTCCTCTACGCATTTAAAAGCCTGGAAGCACATGTCGGCCGTCTTTCCAGGGACTTCTGCTTTTTTATCTAATATTCCCTCAAGTTTGAGGTTGGCCATTGAAGGCCCCTCTTCTGTCATGGTAACAAGGGTGACATGATCAAATGCATTTTCGTTTGAGGCCAATTGACCTCCTCCTGTCGTACCCAACATAATATAGTCTCGTCCATTTTTTTCATCATAGGAGTAAGTATGAAAATGACCGTTTATGACGGTATAAGGACGGTCGCCTAATGTTGCTTCAATTCGTTCCAATCCTCCAGGTTGTTCTCTCTTCCAAACGGGTTTATGCATCAGAATAAAAGTCCAGCGAGCTTGAGGATAACGACTTAAGACGTTTTCGAAATAGGCGGATTGTTCATCACCTATTTCACCGGTCAATCGCTCCGGCATTCGGAAATACAACATATCCCTGGCTTTCTCTGGTTCTGGACCATCCGCAACAACAATATATTCAGCCCTTGCTTCATAGATCTCTCGCATTCTTTGATCGCTATAGTCCTCACTATCCAGCATCAAGAACAATACATCCTGGTATAGGAAATGATAATAACGAGGACCATAACGCTCAGTCCAGACATCCCGCATCACTTGATTGGTAAGGTCATGATTGCCACCCAAATGAAAAAATGGTGCTTTTGCCTTTGCCGCACGGTTATCAAAGCTCTCCCACTCTTTGTTGAGTTGGTCACGGTCCTCAGTACCACCGTCAATCAAGTCTCCCACAGAAAGAATAAACTCTGGACGTAAGAGATTTAATTGATCAATTGCTACCTTGAAAATACCCGGTCTTTCGCCTCCATTTAGGTCCGTAATTATGGCAAACGTAAATTGTGCTGGACTATCATCGAATCCCTCATGTGACCAAGGCGTAGTTCCCCCTTTTAAATCATGTTTGAATTTTTGTGTTGGGGTTTCAGTACAAGATGACCAAACTATTAAAAACAGCAGGAATGGAAGTGTTGTCTTCATTGGTATAGCATTTAATATCGAATCTAAAGTATTGTCAGGTTAAAATGAAAAATCACTCATTTTAGTCATCCTGACGTCAAAAAATAACGGCTAAATACTTCGGTTAATCGTTACTAATTTTAGATTAATTATTCGTAACCCACAAAAGAGTATTTATTAGATGAATTGGAAAGATGTAATTGCCCATGCCAATAATGGAAGTCCAAAGCCGGACCGTAGAGTGGAAAAGACTGATGCTGAGTGGCAATCCCTATTGACACAGGAACAATACAGAGTCACCAGACGAAAGGGAACTGAAGCACCTTTTTCAGGCGAGTTGTGTCACGCTCACGATAAGGGGAAATACAGCTGTACCTGTTGTAATGAACCATTGTTCGATTCAACAATAAAATTTGAGTCTCAATCTGGATGGCCAAGTTTTACCGAACCAATTAATGAGAAAGCTATCAAATACGAAAAAGATAAAACGTTTGGAATGACAAGGGTAGAGGTGATGTGCAATATTTGTGACGGCCATTTAGGGCACGTCTTCCCTGACGGCCCCCCACCAAGTGGTTTACGTTTTTGTATAAATTCAGAATCAATTCAACTGGAAAAAGATGACAACTAAAAATATGCAATTGGCTACTTTAGGCGGTGGATGCTTCTGGTGTGTAGAAGCAATTTTCCAATCTCTTAAAGGGGTTGAAACGGTAGTATCTGGTTACAGTGGTGGGGCGATTAAAGACCCCACTTATAGAGAAGTATGTTCTGGTAGGACTGGCCATGCCGAAGTAATTCAAATAGCTTTTGATGCCAATGAGATCTCCTTTGGAGATCTTGTGAGGGTCTTCCTTACTAGCCATGATCCGACGACTCCAAACCGGCAAGGTGCTGATTGGGGGTCTCAGTACAGGTCTATCATTCTCTTTCACAATAATGATCAGCAGAAAACAGCGAATGAAGTAATTGAAGAGTTAGGGTCTCATTTCGACAGTCCAATTGTAACTGAAGTCTCTCCTTTCGAGGTATTCTATGAAGCGACAGAGGATCATCAGAACTATTACAATGACGATCCCAATAAACCTTATTGCACTATTGTAATATCTCCTAAATTGAAAAAATTAAGAGATATGCATGCAGAAAAATTGAAAGCTGTTCGTGCATAACATTCAAACATGAGAGTTGCGATCATCGGTTCAGGGGGAATAGGAGGCTATTTTGGAGGTCGATTGGCACAAGGTGGGCATGAGGTAACCTTCCTGGCGAGAGGTAAACATCTGCAGGCCATCCAGACACAAGGGTTGTCAGTAAAAAGTATTTTGGGTGACTTTGTTATAAATCCTGCCCGGTCAACTGACAAAATTGAGGCATTAGACAGGCCTGATCTCGTATTGGTTTGTACCAAGGCATGGCAGGTAAAGGAGGTTGCTCCACAACTATCCTCCATAATTCATAAAGACACGATAGTTATACCACTGCAAAACGGTATTGAGGCCATCGACGAGTTAAGTGAGCATATTGATCAATCTAACCTCATTGGAGGCCTGTGTCGGATTGTGAGTAAGATCGAGGCTCCGGGAATCATCAATCACTTCGCTATTGAACCCCAGATCATTATTGGAGAGATTGATCATTCAAGTTCTCATAGAATTAAACAGCTGGCAGAGACTATCAAGCAATCCGGAATAGACGCCCGGACTACCGGAAACATTGACGTTGAACTATGGAAGAAATTTATATTCATCTGCACGGGAGGACTGCTGGCCGTATCTCGTTCCAACTATGGGGAAGTAAGAGCCACACTTGAAACTCGAAAGATGATGACTGACCTGCTATATGAAGGATTTGAGCTAGCAAGATGTAACGATATCAATCTGGGTGATGACTTTGTTGAAAAAACACTTGGATTCATTGATACATTTCCTCCAGATACTACTTCTTCATTGGCAAGAGACATTTGGGAGGGCAATCCCTCAGAAATTGATTATCTCAACGGAAGTGTTCTTAAAATGGCTGAAAAATTGAGCCTGGTAGTTCCGGTGAACAAGTTTATATATCATTCTGTTCTATTGATGGAGAAGAAGGCCAGGAATAGCGACTAGAAATTCTAATTACAATTCATTTTCTTTTATACACCCTTATCCAGTTCTCTGATTCAGTCTGCCTGAGCTGGGCATTCTCTCCCCAGATCTGCCCCCCATCCTGAATGGGCAAATCTACTTCACCAATTAATTGATAATTGTTGTCTGAAATAAACGAGGCTGAAAATTCCCAAATCTTCTTAAACATGGTACTTTGACGGCTACCATAGGTTGTCCAATGTCCCATTAAAACAATATACTTCGGATGGTCAGCATCAATTTCCTCCATCCATTCATTACTCATCTCCTCAGCAAAAGGATGATTCTCAAAAAATGGATAGGAATAAATATAGCCTGTCACAGATTTTCTCTGAGCATAAAAATTAATCTGAGGTTCAGCACCAATCACTAACACCCGATCATTGGGTTGGGACTCTGCGCTTAAATAATTACCTACAATCTTAGCCTCTCGGAACGGATAACGATAATACATTTGGTAGGAAGTCCAGTTACTATCCCACTCAAAGAGATACTCCTTCTCCAACATGAAATACGAAAGTGAGCCCAAAACAAAAACTGCAATAGCAGCCACTGGGGATAACTTAAACAAAATATATTCGAATGTTACAGCCAGGAATAAGGAACCGGCCAAAGCCATAAACATGACATAATGGGGTCTAAAGTAGAACCCAATGCTCGTGGCAATCATTGCACCGAACAAAAGTGGATATAAGATCTTCCAATGTTTTTTTGTAAGTGCTATAAAGGGCATGGTTATGACTGTAATAGCAAAAAGTCCCCATAAGATTGGATTCACCGACATATTTTCAGCAATTCTTTTACTCAATTCATGCCACGCTTCATCCACTGTTATCAAAGTCACGTACTCCCGGGCATAGGTGACCGTATGAAACCAAAATCTATCCGAATTGTCAAAAACAAAGACCCACAAGAGAGCGATCAGTAACGGCAAAACGATACCACTCGAATAAATGACCAGTGACTTAATGGTAGTTTTGAGATTTACCCTCTCCATTTCAAATAATAACAAAATGGCAAACGCGGCTAATAAATAACCTATGGCATGTTGCTTGTTCAAAAAAGAAAGGCCTGAAAAAACACCTGCCCAAAACAACAATGGAGGTTTTAGTTGAGCTCTGTATTTGAAGATGAACAGCAGTGCAATACTGAAATAGAAAATCACAAAGTGCTCGCTATTGGCAGTTATTCCCTGAAGTTCTCGTTGTATCGTAAATATCAAGTAACACAGCCCACCAATTAGAGCAGGGAGACTTGAAACCAAATGCTTGCACAACTTGTAGACCAGATAGGCAGTGCTTACGTTTAGGATCACAACACCAAAATGGATTGCAGAGGCGGTCTGACCAAAAACCAGTAGGATGGCTGCATACGACCAAAAAATACCTGGCCATTTGAGACTGTACACATTATCATACAACTCTTCACCCTGTAGCAAAAGTTGGGCACCATATGCATATTCTCCCTCATCCCGCTCAAGAGGCATACCTAGATGCCGGAACCTCACATACAGTACCACTCCCCCAATTAGCAGCAATATTCCAAAGATCGCAATATCTGCTGCTTTAAGACTCTTAAGTTTCGAAACTATAGGGGGTTCAGTTCTCAACACTGTACCAAGATATAATCGATGGCTTAGCTTTTTAAAAAAGATTTTTTCGTTTAAGCTTGACCCAAATTAGAGGAGTGATAATAAAAGATGA
>JAJCYL010000110.1 GCA_029262955.1 Cytophagales bacterium
TACCGCTGTTTATGAGAGTGATATCCCCGAAGAAATACTAGATTCTCTATTGGAGATAGAAGACTATCCGATGGAGCTCCGGCGCAAGGAGAATCCTCGAGATCCCGATGAATATTTTGAGGAATTACTTGTTATTAGCCCCGATAGTATCGGGCATATGCTCACTTCAAGTGCCAAAGTGGTATTTGCAGCCAACAGCCTCAGTGCTATCAATGTTCGTGGCGACAGCATACCACTTATCGGCAGAGAGGAATGGTTGAGCCATACATCGCTAGGTTTTGATCAAATGGAGCAATTGGATGTTTCTATGGTGGCTCCTACATTTTACGACGAAACCAGTTCTGCATACAAAACTTTACGGAGAAAGATCATTACAAAATTTAAGACTACGCCGAATCAATACCATGTGATCGGATACGAACTCATCACCTATTTTGGGAAGGTACTTCATTCCTATGGTAAATATTTTCAAACCGGGGTCAGAGATGGCAGGATTGTGAAAGGTACAATCCTTCAGGGCACTCAATTCAGCACCAGCAATGACAATCAATTGGTGCCTATTATCAAATTCCAAGATGCCCAATTACAACGAGTCGATAACAAACTTAATCCGGGAAACGAGCACGAATGAACAAAGCTGGAAGTCAAGCACTATTTAATCAGGCAAAAAAGGTTATCCCAGGAGGTGTTAATTCTCCTGTTAGAGCTTTTAAGGCGGTTGGAGGCGATCCGCTATTTATTAAATCAGCCAAAGGTGCTTTTTTGTATGATGAGGATGGCAATGAATTGCTGGATTTAATAAATAGCTGGGGTCCAATGATTTTGGGGCACAGTCATCCGAAAATTCAAGAAGCTGTAAATCGAGCTGTCGAAAGTTCTTTGTCTTTTGGAGCTCCTTCATCAAGAGAGGTGGAAATCGCGGAATTGATTGTCGAGATGGTTCCGTCTGTGGAAAAGGTGAGAATGGTCAATTCTGGTACGGAAGCTACCATGTCAGCAGTAAGAGTTGCTCGCGGATTCACCGGAAGAGACAAATTCTTGAAGTTCGAAGGATGCTATCACGGCCATGGTGATTCTTTTCTGATTGCTGCAGGCTCCGGAGCGGTGACTATGGGAACACCAGATAGTCCGGGAGTAACCAAAGGGACTGCCAAAGACACTTTACTTGCCAAGTTTAATGACCTTGAGCAAGTTGAATCTGTAGTAAATGGTCATAAAGGTGAGATTGCTGCATTAATCCTGGAACCGGTAGTGGGAAATATGGGCTGTGTCTCTCCAAAGGATGGTTTTCTTCAAGGATTACGTGATATCTGCGATAAAGAGGGAATTGTGCTCATATTCGATGAAGTCATGACGGGATTCCGATTGGCCCCTGGCGGAGCCCAGGAGTTATATGGAGTAACACCTGATCTAACCACAATGGGCAAAATTATTGGTGGTGGAATGCCGGTTGGAGCCTATGGCGGAAAAACGGAAATTATGGATTATGTATCTCCTCAAGGTCCGGTTTACCAGGCAGGAACATTGTCCGGCAATCCTGTAGCCATGGCTGCCGGACTGGCAATGCTAAGGGAGTTAAATAATCACCCGGAAATTTATAGCAATTTAGATGAAGCAACCGGTCAGATTGTCAATGGGATAAAGGATAATCTAAATCGATTGAGTATGCCTTATACAATTAACCATGTTGGATCAATGTTTAGTCTCTTTTTTACTGACGAGACGGTTGTTGACTTTGACACCGCAAAAACAACCGATACGGATGCTTTTGGTAAGTATTTTCAGGCTATGCTGTCGAGAGGAATATACCTTGCACCCTCACAATTTGAGACACTTTTTGTTTCGACTGCAATTACCACAGATTTAGTTGACAGGATCGTTACAGCGAATTACGAGAGTTTAAAAAGTATATGATCTTAATTGGGGATACCGTAATTTCTGATGATGTCAAGGAGCAGTTTTTCGTTTGTGACCTTGACAAATGCAAAGGTGCCTGCTGTGTAGAAGGAGATCTGGGAGCTCCTCTTGAAAAGGATGAAATGGACAAATTGGATAAGTCCTACCAAAAGATAAAGCCCTACTTGTCTAAAGAAGGCATTGAGGCGATTGAGAAGCAAGGGACTTACCTATTAGATGAAGAAGGTGATTTCAGTACACCTACTATCAATAATCGAGAATGTGCCTACTCAGTGTATGATGAAAAAGGAGTATTGAAGTGTGGCATGGAACAGGCCTACAATGATGGCAAAACGAAATTCAGAAAACCACTCTCCTGCCATTTGTACCCAATCAGGATCACCAAATATGATCATTATGATGCCATCAATTATGACAGATGGCACATTTGTTCGGCTGCCTGTACGCTGGGACAAAAGTTGGGTGTGCCAGTTTATAAATTCCTGAAAGATCCATTAATTCGAAAATATGGAGAAGAGTGGTACTCACAATTAACTATCGAGATAGAAGGGGCTGATTGATTTCTTATATATTCATTTACCTTTGCGGCTTGAAAATTTAAGCCTTCATTTTACTTATAATTCATGGATTTAGTTGTTGCATTAATTACTGGTTTGGCCGCAGGGCTTCATTGTTCAACCTGGGGAATGTACAAAGACTCTCCACATGAGGGTTTTTCCTGGCCCAAATATTTCAGAAGTGCCATTATCGGATTGATTTATGGACCAATTGTTTATAATATCGTTGGTTTTGACCTTTCCACCTCTGCTGGTATCGTATTGCTCTTTGGATCGGTCTATTTGTCCGAAAGAGTTACGCTTGAGATATGGAAAACCTTCTTACGATCTGAAGATCAGTCAAAATATTTCATTCCGATGCAATTGAGTGTCTTTGGTAAACCAATTGAAAGTCAGAGAACAAGATATATTGCGGCGGTAATCTATGTGGGTGGAATTATTCTGGTTGGTTATGCTGTATGGCAACTTTATCAGTCATATCTCAACGGAACAATTAACATCAATCCTTACATCATCTTGTTATTCTTAAGTGTCGGAGGTTGGATATCTGCTTTTGGTGGTGCCTGGAAAGATGCCCCATTGGAAGGTTTTGAGACTTTCAAATTCTTTAGAAGCCCCAGTGTCTCTTATACTTATGCTTTTTTGGCAGCAAATCTTACCGACAATTTTGTGATCATCACCCTTTGTAGCATTGGGTTTACTATCGCTTCGATTGAAACTTATAAAACCTTTTTCTTTCCCAACCGACCAAGGGGGAAGTTCGCTGGAAAACCCATTCTTTTCCCGGAAATGCTCAAAAAACGTCACTATTTCATCCCTGTTTATGTAGCAATATGGCTTTACGTAATTGTTAATACCGTCATTGCTTTCATGAACCCACACCAAGGTCTGGTTAACCCTTTTTAATCACTCGCAATGGATGTCACCGCTATTGTATTTGATCCCGAACATTCGGCCAGGGAACTAGATTCTCCTTTAGTCAGTGTTTACAATATGACCGTTTTTGAGAGAACCATCAGATCTCTCTTAACCGTGAACATTAAGCGTATTTTAGTTCTCAGTGATAATAGTGCGTCAAAATTCTCAGATATCCTGGACAAGAAAGGGTTAAATTCTGACGCTATCCAAATCCTCGCACCTGCTGAATTGAGTACGGCTATCGCTGATTTTGAGAATATTCTTATACTCGCTGAACCCTTGTTACTAACGCCAAGATATATCAGTGAGACAATCCAGGCAGGGACGGATGAAAATGTCATTGCTTCTGATCCTAATAAGTATATGGTTTATATAAACCAATCAGGGCTAGCCAAACTTAAGAATGATATCACGCCGGATCTGTCTAAGCTGGTCAAATCTGCAAAGAAAAGTGGAATAAAGACAGTAATTACAGAATCGATCGGAAGGTACGTCTGTGAACCAGTTCCGGACAAAAAGTCGTTGAAACAAGCAAGAAAAAGACTGATTAGAAGTTTGAGGCAACCATCTGACGAATTTATATCCAGAACCTTTAATCGGCCCATATCACTGGTAATTACTTCGGTAATTGCCTATACGCCAATCACCGCAAACCAATTCACCATATTCACCGGAATAATGGGCCTAATAACAGCCTACATTCTCTCTTTGGGTGGGGATCAGAACTTCCTGGTCGGTGGAATAATGTTTCACTTTTTGGCCGTGTTAGATGCAGGGGACGGCGAAATTGCCCGTTTAAAGTTCCTTGCTTCCGAAAGGGGCCAATGGATTGACACCATAGTAGACAATATCACATATGTCGCCACCTTATTGGGATTGATCGTTGGTGTTTTCCGTAGTGACCCAAGTGATTTCGTAGTATACTCAGGTATAGCGGGAGTCAGTTTTGTGGTATTAGCACTCATCAGCCTCTATATATACCTGCTTAAATACAATCGAGGTGGATCTCTGGTTAATATAGACTACAGTTTCAAGAGTGATACAGGTTTCTATGGTCAATTTATGAATGTTTTGCAGGAACTAGGCCGACGACCATTTTTCTCCATTGTATTTATGTTTCTTGGGATTTTTGGTGTGATGGAATTGTCTCTGGTATACGTGAGTTTGATGACATTCTTTGTCTTTGTCTTCTCCCTTCAGGCACATGTTCAGGCAGCCAGACAAAAAGCCTAAAAGAAACCGGGTAGGCCAGTAATTTTATTCCAGCTCATATTATTATCATTGGCTTCAATTTAAAAAACGGTGCCATGGGTTATAAATACTACACACTCGATGTTTTTACTGATGTAGCTTTTGGAGGAAACCAATTGGCGGTTTTTCCCGATGCGTCAACAATTCCTGACGACAAACTCCAGAAGATCGCTAATGAAATGAATCTCTCCGAAACCACCTTCGTCTATCCTACCGAGCATCCCGAGTGTGATTATAAGGTAAGAATATTCACTCCCGGGCAAGAGTTACCAATGGCCGGACATCCAACGCTGGGCACAACGTTCGTACTGGCTAATCAGCAGGACACTGCAGGGAAAGTTGAAATGACCATTACGTTGGAAGAGGGTGTTGGTCCAATTCCTGTGAATGTCAAATTCGAAAATGGACAGCCAGGTTTAATTACAATGCAACAACCTAACCCCAAAATTTCAGAACCCTTTAATGACCGTCAATCGATTGCTCAATTATTGTCATTAAGTGAGGACCAATTAGTAGAGAACTTACCAATCCAGGTTTTGGACTGTGGGGTACCTTACATGATAATTCCCGTAAAAAATTTAAAGTCTGTTGAAGCAATTAAGTTTCGGTTAGACATCTATGATACGCTCTATCAAGAAAATAATATTCCCTTTGCATTGGCATACACCCTTGAGACCGTACATCCAAATAATGATGTCCATTGCAGAATGTTTGCGCCCGAGGCCGGTGTATTGGAGGATCCTGCAACAGGTTCTGCCCATGGGCCGCTTGGCGGGTATCTGGCAATTTATGAGATATTAGGGTCCGGGGATATCCAATTTACCAGTGAACAAGGCTATGAACTGGGCAGACCCAGTGAGCTTAAGGTCGAAATACAAAAGAATGGTGACCAAATCACTAAAGTATTAGTTGGTGGTAGATGTGTGCCAGTAGGTGAAGGAATGCTGATGCTGGACTAATCAACACTCATGTGTATTTTAGAAGCACACGCGACGCCTACGCCAGATTGGGGTTTCTGTTAACCAATGCTCATAGTCGTATTATTATACACTTATATTCGGATATATTGGTTTATTCACACGCTTTTAAGTGGGCGGATTGCTATATTGTTAAGGAAAAAAACGCTCTCCTCGTACTTTTGCTACTAACTAAGCATACTATTTCAAAAGAGTAGCTACTTCAATTCAACGATAAAGCTGAAGTAGCATCCTATTTCAGTTCATTTTGTTTTGTTTAATACTTATTATATATACTTTTAATAAGTATTAAACTCCTCTTTTATAAGTATTAAATAATAATTAAATACTTATCTTACTGATCAATAACAACCTTATCTCAAACCACACTTAATCAATTAAGCTATGGCCATACGTTACAAGGTAGTAAGCAAGTGCCAACCCGGAGTGAAAGGCGGAGGCATAAAAAAGTATTACGTCCAGCCCACCAAACGACATAAAGTGGATCTTCGCGAACTCTGCCTCGACATATCGAGTCGTTCCACCCTTAATAATGCAGATGTGGTAGCTGTTGTTCAGTCCCTATTAGATATCATCCCTTGGCATTTACGGGAGGGTAATAGTGTGGAATTGGGAGATCTGGGAATATTCACTCTGCATGTTTCCTCCGAAGGGGCTGAAAAGTCAGAGAAGGTGAACCACCACAGGGTCACTGGGGTGAAAGTTGGTTTCAGGCCTGGTGTATACTTCAAACGGCAGCTCAAAGGACTAAGCTTCAAAAAGGTAAGGTGACGTTTGTAGTCATTTACAAATGATAAAGATGAAATCACTCTGTAAGGCATCAAAAGCGTTATTTGAGAGAATTGGCTATCTTTATATAGATGATTATTCCGGATACTATATTGTTGGTGGTAATTGAAGTCTTACAATAAACAACATCTAATTCTAGATTTATGAATCAAGTAATAATCTTAATGATATTTTTAATATCAACGACAGCTACATATTGTCAAAGTATTGAACTCATTGTAAACGCAGAAAATGCTACTCAAACACTTAAATTTTTAAATCTTAGGAGTAGCGATACGACAGAAGCAAGGAAAATTTTATCCTTAGAAGGGACAGAAGGTATGCTTCAGCATGACTCTCAGTTCAACAAGGAGATGACCAGCGAAAGTTTCATAAAGGAGCTAACTGACACCAATTCGGTAAGTAACGTATTTGGCTTCAAAGAGATAAGAAATAATTTGACTACTATCCGAGCTACTATTCAACTACTTGAAGATAGTTTGAATGTAATAAACAAGCGTGTCGAAGAGAGGTTAAGAAAATATTGTCCTGAAAAGAGTGAAACGATTAATGTATATTTTGTTTTAGGCGGCAACTCTGATGGCTTTACGGATGACAATAATTCCTTTTACCTAGAGATTCAGTACTATCTTGATCTTGAGGATATTGATGGAATTATTAGCATGGTTGCTCATGAAGTGTACCACATAATACAAGAACGAAACTTTGCCCATGAAATCGAAAAATTAAAATTGCGCGACACGCTTCAAAGTGTTTATATGTTAATTCGAAATGTGTATCAGGAAGGCAGCGCATCTTTAGTTGGCGACCCATCATCAATAAAGCATCCCAAAGGGCATTCACTATTTCTGCAAAAAAAGTACAAAAGAAACCTTTTGAAACTGGAAGAAAGCTTCTACTTATTCGAATCCCTCCTACTTCAATCCATTGAAAACCCTAATGAAGATTTACTTTATGGAATTGCGTTTGGCGCACAATGGGACAGCCCTCTTTATTTTGTTGGTTACGAAATATGCACCCAACTGGAACGGAAAAAAGGAGAAGATGCTATGATAGAATATCTATCAAAATCACCGACTTATTTCTTTATGGATTACATACATTTATATCAATCCGATTCTCAGGTTAAGTATAAATTTTCTACAGCTACTGAAAAAGCATTAGAAAATATTCATGATCAGATGATAAAATAAAACTACCACCAATCGAGTGGATGGCTGACGGTCAAATGACCGCCAGTGCACTCCTCACATGCTTGCGCTGAAGCTTCAGCATAGGTGCCACCACCCCCGAAAGCTTTCGGGGTACGGTTCTCGTACTTGGCGGTTCGTTAAGCATACTACAGTCGCTCTTTACACCAACCATAGCTTTGTTCTAATCTTTGATAGGGCTACTCCCGATCCCAATAACTACTTGGGACGGAACGCTCCCTGCCAAATTTCGAACTACCTAACCCCGCATCAAGTGCGGGGCAGGCTGTTCGGCCCTTCATCAACTCGTGAGAACTCCCCGATTCGCTATCGGGGCTCAAGTCCTGTTGACTACTATGGCCTCTGTACTCTGTCGCCGAAGCTTTTTAGCGTAGGTGTCTGACTTCTCAGTCTCTATCTCGTAGAGTCCGAGATATCCCCTGGTAAGCTAAATCACCTTCTGACTAAAACTACCGGATCTACATGTTGTCCAATTCATCGAGATCGGGCTTCACAAAGATGTGTTTGCTCACCCTGTACAACATGCCTCTGTATCCGGTTCCTGTTTGTTAGTTCAGTCATTTGTAGTCCTGCTTACTTCACTGCTCAAGTCACCTCAAACCAGCTTGCAGCTTACTAATACTTCCTCTCGACAGGCGCATAGGAGACTTCCACTCCATAAACTATATTTACCATTCAGGGCACACACAAAAGCTATGGCAAATGGCGGACGAAAGTGTTGACGAAAATATTTATCTTGCTATTACGTTCGGTTACGGTGGACAGAAACGTTTTCAAAACCGCAACTTGCCATAGCCGAGCGTTACCATCAAGCGTTACCATCAATTGGGCCTTATTGCAGAACGACGAGAACTATTGTGCAAAGCGGATTGTTTGCAGTATGCAGGCAGAGCAAACCTGCTTAAGTGATAGCAGCTAAGGAAGCCATGCCTTGCCGGCAGGCAGGTTTACTTAAAGGATCGCAGTAGAGGAAGCAAGGTATTGAGCTGAATGAATACTGCAAACCAGGACTAAATCATCACTTTTCCTATCTCGGATTTTCATGCAGGTGGGTTGGCCGGAAAATGAGGGCGGATTGAGCTTCCGATAGCTATCGGAAGGCCGTGTTGCAGATCGATGGCATTAGCGCTGGCTGGTGGTGTGTCAGACGTGGGACACATTCATTTTCCAACAGACTTTTCGCTTCGTTTTTGGTCTTTCAAAAATGAAGGCCACTCACGCTGTCGCTGAAGCTTGCAGCGTAGGCACCCGGCAGGAGAAAACCAGGTGGCCCAACATGATGGTAACATCGCTTAAACCTCATGTGCTTGCTTTCTTACTCCTTCTGTAGTAACAGGCTGACCATTCACCTGCTTCTTTGGGGCATTCATGCACTCGCCAATTTGTCTGGAATCCAAAAAGACTTGTGCTTCGCACCGTCTCTTAGGAACCCTGCCTAGCAGGCAGGCGTTGTTCATATGAAGCAGATTCACTAGCTTAGTTGTTTTAAGCAAGGATAGGCACAAGAGGTTTACACTTGGCGTTAGGCACAATGGCCATGATTGCCAGTCGGACAAAAAAAGTATTAAATTGATGATATTATGAAAACTAGAATGAAGGAATCAAATGTGGAGAAGGAAAAACTTGAGATTATTAAGTGGGTGACCAGCCTCAAGGACAAGGACGCGATTGAAAAACTGAGAATGCTGCGTGACAGCCCGAAGAAATTGGACTGGTGGAACGAAATAACTGAAGAGGAAAAAGTGGCAATAGATAAGGGAATGGAGGATATCAAGGCAGGTCGAGTTAAACCGCATAAGGAAGCTAAAAAGCTGTATGCAAAGTGGCTATAAATTGTTCTGGTCTGACAGTGCATTAGAGGACCTAGAAAATATCATCAAGTACCTAACCAAAAAATGGACGCAAAAGGAAATTCGAATATTTGCTCGAAGGCTTGATAAAAGGCTAGAACTAATTTCCTCCAACCCTAGATTGTTTCCAATGACCACAAAAAGAAAAGACATTAGGAGATCAGTTTTAACAAAGCATACTGTTATCTATTATGAAACGGCTGCTAATGTTGTGACCATTGTTGCCCTGTTTGATCCACGACAACATCCTAACAAATTGAGATTGTAGGCCACTGTGCCTAAAAGTGCTAAAGATCCATAGGCTTATGAGCTACTTGCAAAGAGCATTTGAATCCGATACATTTAACGAAATTAAAAAACAGTCAGCCTACTGATTTTAGCTGATCGTTGGCACTATAGTCCTTAATTGCAAATATCAATTGGAATTACGAAGAGGG
>JAJCYL010000111.1 GCA_029262955.1 Cytophagales bacterium
AGTTCTGAGCTCAGGTGTTTTTGAACCTCTTAGAGATGTTCTTATAACTGATCCATTTTATGGAGCTCGATATAAAAGAATTGAGTCCCATTCTCAGAATTCTGTTGAATTACTTTCTCAAGGTGATATTTTTGATATCAAGCCACACGGCAGGTCGATTGCTCTTAGATCAATTAGGCATATAGAACAAGAAATTGTTTCTCGAGAAACAATTTTAGTTCCTGCGCAAGGAACCCTTGGAGAAAATGAAATATTTGGACGAGCCAAATATGTCTGGGGTTATTTAGAAGATAAAGTTATAGCTGGTCATGCAATGAGGTTTATACCTGATACTGAAAAAATTCCGTCTGGCTACCTTTTTACGGTGCTCAATTCTTCACTTTGGTTTCGGTTATTCAGAAATACAGTCTATGGGACGAATTTACTAGGTTTCATAGTTCCTCTTTTAAATGAACTGCCCATTCCACGATTTGAGATAAATCAAGAATCTGAAATAGATCAATTGGTAAAAGAAGCTTATGATAAACTCACCTTAGCGAATCAAAAAGAGGCAAAGGCAATCGAATTAGTAGAAAACGAAATTGAATCATGGCAAAAATCATAGTACCACCTTATTTTGATTCGGTTGTGAATGCCGGAGAAAAGCGTTTACTAGATTACTTGCAGGTAAACCTGCCAGATAGCTATTATCTGGTACCTAATGTGGAGCTTGCATCCACCAATCCGCGAAACAACCGGACACAGTATTGGGAATATGATTTATTGATTGTTGCGCCACATGCCATTTACAACCTTGAGAACAAGGACTGGAAAGGACGAATCGAAGGAGATGATAATTATTGGTACGTCAACGACCGTCAACGCCAAAACCCTTTAAAGACTGGAAGGCAAAAAACGGCAGTTTTAGCCTCCAAACTGAGAGAACATGAACCAGCCTGGGCAAGAGCATGGATTCAGAACATGGTTACTCTATCTTATCCAAACACTTATGCTCCTTCCCTATGGCAGGAATCCGCCAAGCTCACATTTCAGCTAAATGAGCAGCTGATTAATTACCTGAAAGACCCTGAGCAGGTTGGAAAATCAGAAGATAACATTGCTGACATTTATAAGGAAATTATAAAATACCTTGACGGTAGTCAGAGCAAAAAAGCCCCGGACGAAAAGCGTGAGGTAGAAGGTTATGAGATCATAGAAATACTCCAGCAGGAACCCAACTTCACTGAATACCTCGTAAAACCAAAAGGCGTTACCTCCTCTATCCGTAAAAGGGTTAAAGAGTATTCACTGCAAGTAGCAGGACTTTCACAACCTGAACTGCTCAAACGTGAAGAGGCCATTAAGAATCAATATAAAGCCCTCCACAAGATAAAGGCGAAACCTTTCATCCTGAACGTAGAGTTCAAAATTGATGAGGAAAACCATCAGTTCTATGAAATATCAGACTTTTTGGATGAAAACTCCCTGCGAGCTGAAGCCAGATCCAAAACCTTTACCTTTCAGGAAAAGCTAGGCATCATTAGGAATGTAATGGCTGCATTGAAAGAAGCTCACAAAGAAAACATCTTTCACAGGGATATAAATCCCGACAACATTTACATGAGCAGCGGTTATGCCTACCTAGGGAATTTCGGTAAGTCTTACTTCACTGATCATAACCAACAGGGCTACACGGTAATGGCTACCATCAACGAATCCAATGCCACACCTTACCACCCATTAGAATTGACCGTGGGAGATGCTTCACGTGCCTCAGATATTTATTCCCTAGGAGTACTCATTTACTGGCTTTTTACAGGTGAAGAACCTTTCAGCACTCCTTATGATCTTGATCAGATGGGTGGAAAACTGCCAACAGATAAACTACCCACCACGCTCAATAAAGCATTGCCGAAATGGTTGGATGAGTTGTGCCACAAAACCATTCTCACTGATGATCTAAAAAGGATTGATTGCATTGAACAAGTTGAAAAGTTCATAGAAAATGCTCTCAAGGAAAATGACAGTGAAGTTCCATCCAAGCGGGCTACAAGAACAACAGCAACTCAACCTGCCGACATCTATGAGCTAAAAGTTGGAGACAAGATTGGAGATTATGTCATTCACCAGATACTTGGTAAAGGTGGCTATTCAAGAGTCTTTAAGGTAAAGCACCGGCTTCAGGGAAAATACTATGCCTTAAAACTCTTTCATGAAAGCGTAAATGCCAATTCGGTAATTGATGAATACAATGCTCTGGTAGGGTTAGAACATCACAATATTGTCAAATTCGTTTGGAATGGAGAAACACCTAACGGGCAGTTTTACACCTTAATGGAGTTTTTGAAAGGTGAAAATCTCAGCACCTATTCCAGAACGGATGCAAAACTTCCGATATATCGGGTATATCAAATAGCTAAAGACATCCTTAGTGCTTTGGTTTCCATGCAAAGCCTAGACAAACCTATTCTACACCGAGATGTAAAGCCTCAAAATATCATTTGGGACAATGAGAAACGCTTTGTACTCATCGATTTCAATGTAGCCTCATTTGTAGATGACAATCAAGATTTTGTTGGTACAAATCCTTATTTGGCTCCTGACCTTATTGTAGATGGATATAAAGTAAATTGGGACAAGTCAGCAGACACTTTTGCACTAGGCATTACTCTGTATGATTTGATCTGCAAACAATATCCTTGGACACCCAAGAAAATGCCAGTCCTTAGTATTGACCCGGTCAATCCTAAAGACTTTGAACCAAGGATCTCAGATACATTTGCTGAGTTTCTGAGTCAGGCCATAAACCCACGCTCTGCAAAGCGATTTTCCAATGCACAGGAAATGCTGGATACATTACTGGCTATAGGTGAGGATGGTATTTTACAGGAAATCCAAACAGTTTCTCCAACTATAGAAACCAAAGATGAAGACGGCAATTTTATCAAATATATCAACTCATTATATAGCCAGTCCAAAAGAGGAAATTTCGGGACACGTGCCAGCGAGAATATTAGCGAATACGACCGATTGACCTATACACCTTCCAAGCTGGACAAAAAACTACTACCTGACATTCTTGATGGTAAGTACAAGCTACTGATCATCACCGGAAATGCTGGAGATGGAAAAACAGCTTTCATCAAACGCATTGAGCATCATAAATCGGTAAGTGACCTCAACACTCATGAGCATAAGAATGGTGCAAGGTTTAAGATTAATGGTGTCCAGTTTGAAAGCAATTATGATGGTTCTCAGGATGAAGATCAACGAGCCAACAATGAAGTGCTGGAGAGCTTCTTTGAGCCATTTTCGGGACTATCCAACTACAATGAAGCAAAAGAAGGGCGAATCATTGCTATCAATGAAGGACGTTTGGTTGAGTTCTTGAAGACCACAAGCAAGCACAAAACACTTCACGACACTATAGAAAACTACTTCTATAACGAAGGACACCACGAGCTTCCTTCTGGCCAAATGATCATCAATCTTAATTTGAGATCGGTAGCCGCTCAGGATAATCAGGAGCCGAGCCTTTTCAGAAGTCAGGTCAAAGCCCTGACCCAAAAAGACCTTTGGGCAAAATGTGAAACTTGCCCATTGGCAAGTAAATGCTTAATCAAATACAATGTAGATTCATTTAATGACTCGGCTTCAGGTGAAGAAGTAATCACCCGTATGGAATGGTTGTTAAGAACCGCCAGCCTCAAAAGAGAACTACATATCACCATGCGTGATTTGCGTTCATTCATTGCATTCACACTCACCAGAGATCATGAATGTTCAGATATTGAGCAATTGCTGACGG
>JAJCYL010000112.1 GCA_029262955.1 Cytophagales bacterium
CTGACCATGCAGGTAAAAAAATTGGAGGAAGAGATAGGGGTGAGAATTTTCGATCGGGATAAGAAACCGCTCCAACCTACTATAATAGGTAAGGAGGTGATTGTGAGAGCTCGCCAAATTTTACGAGAGTCAAAACAACTTACCGAGTTTGTCAACCACGAGAAAGAATCATTGGAGGGAGAATATACCATAGGTATTATCCCAACGCTAGCTCCTTATTTACTACCCCGATTCCTTCCATTATTCATGAAAGAGAATCCAGGGGTTCATTTAAAAATACAGGAACTACAGACAAGCCAGATTATTTCCCAACTTATAAACGGAATTATTGATATCGGTTTACTGGTAACTCCCCTCAATGAGACCTCCATCAAAGAAATACCGGTATTTTACGAACCATTTCTTCTCTATTTACCTGAAAATCATAGATTTTTCAGTGAAACACTGATGTTGGCGGAAGATCTTGACCCAAGTGAAGTGTTGGTTTTGGATGAAGGCCACTGTTTTAGAGAGCAGGCGCTTTCAATTTGTAAGCGGGCAAAGTATGGTTCTTCTATCGGTTTTGAATATCAGAGCGGCTCTATCGAAGCGCTAAAAAACCTGGTTCAGAATGGAGTGGGTTATACCCTGGTGCCGGAGCTCTCGGTAATCAACGAACTGAATTCGATTCATATAAGAAGATTTACTAATCCAGAACCAGTAAGGGAAGTGAGTATAGTTGTTCACAGCAGTTACATAAAGGAATCAGTTATCATCAGGTTAAAGGAGTCCATTCATAAAGTCATTCCAGAACGATTTTTAGAGAAACAATCTGTAGTGGAATTTGACTGGAGTTGAAATGTCAAGGCAAGGTTTAGAAGCGTTGTTCGGAAAATAACCGAATTGCATACCTATTCATTTACTATATGAATTAATTTTATACCATGAAGTGGTGTATTCTCAATTTACTACTCTTTGTGGGTGGCTATTCATTCGGCCAATGCATCAGTGATTATCAGAAACTAATTCCAGACAAATTTCTGGCACCTCGCAATAATTTTGGTTCTGCAGTTGCTATATCTGGAGATTATGTTGCGGTAGGGGCTCCAGATAATGACTCACTAGCTTATAATGGTGGTATGGTTTATCTTTTTAAAAAGTCAGGAGATGAGTGGCAAAGAATTGCAACGATGTCTCCATCAGATTTAAAAGAAAACGATCGCTTTGGATTAAGAATAGATCTTTCTACAAATTATTTATTTGTCTCCTCCAGGTTTGGAAGCCGTTTTGACTCCATATATGACTCTCGGGTATATGTTTACGAAAAGGGGATTGAATGGACATCTGCAAAGGAATCTTTCATCATTCAGCCTTCAAATCCATCCTGGAGCTTTGGTGGAAATATTGTTATCAGAGATAATGAGGAAGGTTTGTTAATAGCCGATCTCAACTTAAGAGAAGGGACGGTTTACGCCTATTCAAAACCAACGGGCGGTTGGGAGTCTGCAATGGTAACTCTTCTTGAGCCACCGGAAGACGAAGTTTTAATTGATACTCGGTCACAAGATTTCGGAATTGATATTGACTATGAAGATAATCTAGTTGTTATTGGAGCTTCTGACTACGTTTTTGGTAAAGGTGCAGCTTATTTATTTAGAGATGAAAGTCTTGGGAGTTGGTCGAATTTTACTTTACTAGCACAGCTTGAGGATGTTAATGGTGAAAATTCTTTTGGTAAAAATGTTGAAATAAATAATGGAAACATTTACTCGTCAAGCCAACTAGTTTCGGCGAGCGCAATTGTAAAATTTAATGCAAGGGTAGATTGGTCAGATGCTACTCAAAATGAAAGAATCTTTGTAATTGATGAAAATACTCGTGTTTTAAGTTTCAATTTTTTCGTTACTGATGATAGGCTTTTACTTGGATATAAAACACCGATTGACTTACTGCCAAATGCCGTCTCAATTGAAGAGAATGGAGATAGAAATTCAGGCCTAATTTATTCGAATCCAGTATCAAATATCTCAAACTACATCAGTAGTATAGATATGGATCAGATTGGAAACGTAATTGTTGGAGATACATTTGATCCAGAAATTCCGGAGGTAATTGGCTCCGCATCAATTGTCCCTTACAAATCAGGGTGGGAGCTTAATGATTTGAGTAAGGTGGTTGTTCGCACCGAGAATGCTACGGATTCCAATTTCGGAAGCAGCATATTAGAGATTGACAATTACCTCTTTTTGGGGGCTTTAAGAGATGCCTCTGGTTTATATAACACTGGATCAGTCAGCATTTATGAACTCATTGATGATAATTATAAGCTTATTCGAAAACTTTTACCTGATAACCCAAATGTATTCGACGACTTGTTTGGGGTCAGTTTAGCCAAAATGGAAGACCAATTGGGAGTTGGGTATTCTGGTAAAGAACCTAATGGACAGGTGGTTTTTTACCAAAAGGGAATCAACTGGTCTGATCTCGAAATAATTGAAACTATAGAGCCCGTGGATACTTCAAAAATTAAACTATTTGGCAGTAAAATCGCAATTGATCAAGGAGTACTTGTTGTGGGTCATCAAAGACATCCAGCTTCACAGGCAGCGCAGTTGTCAATCTCCATTTATGAGAGGGAAAGTAATCGATGGGTTTTTAAGCAAATGTTCGATTTAGGAAACCTTAGTGTTTTTGCTAAAGCTGGAACGCCGGCAGTTGATGTTTTAAATGGAGACGTATTAGTGGCAGTTGGTTCTGGAGCTTCTATTTTTAAAAAAGAAAATGACCATTGGTTTGAGGCAGCGAAACTAGCCCCTATTGATAATAATTTCACCAATTTCTTTGGTACGGATGTTTCGCTAGGACGGAATAATGCTTTTATAAGTGCGATTGGTTATGATGTAGGTGAAATTGATCGTGTAGGAGCCGTATATGTTTTTAATAAACCTTCATCTGGATGGGAAGGTGATATTGTTGAAAGCAACACCATTATTCCAAATGATCTTAAAAAAAACGGGTTGTTTGGTGTATCAATTAAGAGTATTGAAAATACGTTGATTGTTGGTGCTCCCCTTGCTAGCTTCAGCTTTTCAGACCCTCAATCTGTGTTTCAACCTGGGTCAGCTTATATTTTTCAAACTGTCGATCATTTTTGGAATGATCCGGTAGAATTAGTAAAAATTCAAGGTGATTTAAAAACGGTAAAAGATAATTATGGACTGAACCTTCATATAGGAAGCGATAGGTTTTATGTTTCAGCCATCACTGATGATAATGTCAACGGTTTTAAATCTGGTGCAGTATATGCCACGAATATGCCACCAGTTATTTCTACCGTGCCACCAATTTGTTCAGGGAATGTAGAAATAGTTGAGCTGAATAGTTACCCATCAGGCGGAACCTGGATTGGACCAGGGGTTATTGATCCTTCCGGCAGTTTTGACCCAAGTAACCTGGAACCTGGCAACTATGAACTCATATATCGTTCACCCAATTGCACTTATGAAAGCAAATTAATTATTGAAATACGTGAGGAGTCAAAAGTGAACCTACTATCTGCTTTGGAAACAAACGCATGTATTGGGGAATCGGTGATCCTGTCTGTATCAGAGGAAGTAGGCACATCTTACCGATGGTTCTTTTCAGACAATAATAAAGGAAGTTTTGAGCCTGTTGGTATCGAAAGTGCTGAAATTGAGGCAAATAAAAAGGGATATTATTTCGCAATGTCAAATAACCAGTTCTGTACATCGTCATCAGATACTATAAAATTTAATTATTATCAACGTGCGGAACTAGAGATAGACCCGCCGGATGTGGTTTGTTCTTATGATGATTTTAGCCTCAAAGCTGATATTGAAGGTGGATTATGGTCTGGTCCCGGAGTGGGTTTGAAAAGCAATAGGTTTGACCCTCGAGAATCAGGCAATGGCATTCATTCTGTTCAATACATTTATCAGGACGAGTATCAATGTATGGATACTAGTACTGTTGAGATTCGTGTGGGAATAGTAGAGCCGCCAGCAATTTCTACCCCAGGTGGTATCTGCGATGAGTCAGTAGCTCTTGAAATTTTCAATTACTCTAATACAACCCGGTATGAATTGTTTAGAAAAACAGATCAGATAGATGTTTTTGGTTCGCTAGGGTATATTGAAAAGTCGAGTTTAATTTTTAAACCTGGCATTTACAAAGTAGTAGCTAGCTCTGACCTTTGTGAGTCCTCAAGTTCAAACATAAGTATTTTGGACATCAGCAGTTCAACACCTGAACTACCACCGAATGTATTTACACCAAATGGCGATAATTATAATGACGAATTTGTTATACCTGTTGAGAATAGTTTCAATTATTCTATGACTATTCATGATAGGAATGGTAGGAGTGTGTTTTTTTCTGAAACCGAAAACCAACCTTGGACGGGTGGTAATAGCAAACCAGGAGTTTACTACTGGAATCTGTCTTATGAAGTTAGCTGTGATGAGAAAAGAAGATCTTTTAGAGGATTAATTCATCTCTTTCGATGATTATTACTACTAAGGGAAATACGAACTAAAATCCTCATAAAATTCAAAACTCTATTCGATAACTTAAATTAGGAAACATTCCTCTGGGACTACAACTTCCTCATATCCGATGAAAGTGGCCTTGGTGCAGAAGGTTTCGTGTCAGGGATATTTTTTAAAACTTGTCATGAATACTTCGATTTATGACAAAAGTCATAGACTAAATTTAGAACCATTACGTTTAGACTCCCATGAGAAAAACAATTCTTGGGCTTTTGCTATTCTTGCAATTTTCAGGAAACTTGATGGCCCAGGAGAACAAGCTTTTATGGTTGACCAACTATGACGAGGCCATATGTAAATCAGGAAATGAGAAATCTATTCTAATCAGTTTCGCAGGGTCGGATTGGTGCAAACCCTGTATTATGTTAACCAGGGAAGTGTTTGAAACCTCGGAGTTTAGGACTTATTCTGATCAAAATCTTGTCTTACTACAGGCAGATTTTCCAAGATTGAAGAAAAACAGGTTATCGGAACAACAGACCAAGGCTAATGAGCTTCTGGCTGAACGTTTTAATAAAGAAGGTTCCTTTCCATTAGTGGTTTTGATAGATGGAGAAGGCAACATTCAGGGAATGTTAGGTTATTCTTCTGGAGGTCCCACAACATTTATTTCTAAAATTAAATCTTTGATAAGCTATTGATGCATCGAATCCTGGCCCTCATTTTTTCTTTATCGGTTGCGACAGGAAATGTCATTGCACAGGAGAAGTATGCCTATAAGAGATCCTTGCTTTTGATGGGTACTGCTTTTGAAATTACAGCCATAAGTGACAATGAAAAGCGTGCGGTTAAAAGTATTGATGCAGCAATTGTTGAGATTCAAAGAATTGAGGGTTTGATTTCATCTTGGGATCCCAATTCTCAGACTAGTATGATCAATCGAAATGCCGGTTTGAAGGCGGTAAAAGTTGATAAGGAACTTTTCGATTTGATTTCACGGAGTCTAAAGGTATCTCAACTTACCAATGGTGCCTTTGACATCTCTTATGCCGCCGCCGATAGGATCTGGAAATTTGATGGATCAATGAAACAAGTTCCTTCGGTGGAACAAATCAATGCCTCCATTTCCAAAATAGGTTTTAATAAAATCATTCTCAACAAAGAGGAAACCAGTGTTTTTTTGCAGCAGCCGGGAATGAAGATAGGGTTTGGAGGTATTGGTAAAGGATATGCGGCCAACATGGCCATGGGTGTGATGAAAAAAATGGGGGTAGAAGGGGGAGTGGTTAATGCTTCCGGTGATTTAATTAGCTGGGGCAAGCAGGAAAACGATGGCGATTGGAGAATTGGGATTTCTGATCCAA
>JAJCYL010000113.1 GCA_029262955.1 Cytophagales bacterium
TTTGCTACCTCTCTGATTTTCCTGATCATTGGAATGTTGATTGGTTTTGATAAAATCGCCCTGGCCTTATTGGTTGGTTTTACTGCATCTACCGGGCCTGCATTTGCTGACATGGCCTATGACCTCAAAGCAGGTTGGATATTGAGGGGAAGTGGTAAATATCCAGACTATGAGAATCAAGGAAGAAGACAACAGTATTTTGCTGAGCTCCTGGGATTTTCTGTCGCTTTTATTATGGTTGCATTGATTTATAAAAATTATTTTGAGGCAGATAATTTACCACCTGTGGATAGAGTATTAGCCTCAACCATAGCAGCAGGCGCAAGTCCCGAGATACTCAAACATCTCTTGATGTGGGCAATTCCCGGAGCTATCATTCAATTAATCGGGGGGACATCCAGGCAAATTGGAGTGTTGTTTTCAACAGGTTTACTGATCTTTAACCCGGTAGCTGGTTGGACCGCTATGGCAGCCTTAGCGATTAGGGTGATCTTGCTTAAATTATATGGCGATCAGATTAAGAGTACCATGAATGTTTTTGCAGGTGGAGTAATAGCAGGTTCGGCGCTTTCCAGCTTTGGAACTGCCACATTTAAATTGAAATGACATGCTACAACAAGTAATAGCTATCCATGAACTTCTTGACGATGCCACGATTAATGGATTGGCTGTAGTTCAATTTTTGGAATCGAATGGTGTTGAAAAGGTCAGTTTCCAAACCATCACAGGCGAAAAGGGCACTACAGATTTTCTAAAAATTGTGATTGCAGGAAGTGAGGGGAAAATAACCGGCGGATCGGCTCCAACCCTTGGGGTAATTGGCAGATTGGGTGGTATAGGAGCAAGACCAGAAAAAATTGGCCTGGTATCGGATGCCGATGGCGCAATTGTGGCACTTTCAATGGTTTTGAAGCTGTCATTGATGAAGTCGAAAAATGACATTTTGAAAGGTGACGTAATAATTACCACTCACGTCTGTCCGAATGCACCCATTATTCCACATGAACCGGTTCCTTTCATGAATTCACCCGTGGATATGGCTACCATGAATGAAAACGAGATCGATCCTGATATGGACGCCATTCTCTCAATTGATGCAACCAAAGGTAACAGAGTGATCAACCATCGGGGATTTGCTATCACACCTACCATCAAGGAGGGATACATTTTACCCATCAGTGAGGATCTCTTGAATATCATGGAATGGACGACTGGTAAACATCCGAAAGTCGTACCAATAGTGATGCAGGACATTACTCCGTATGGTAATGGGTTAGATCATGTAAATAGTATTCTTCAGCCAGCAACAGCAACTGATGCACCTGTTGTTGGAGTAGCTACTACAGCTGAAATTGCTGTTCCTGGATGCGGCACAGGCGCAAGCCATGAAGTAGACATAGAGGGGGCTGGGAGATTTTGTGTAGAGGTGGCCAAAGGATTTACGGCTGGCGAATGTGAATTCTATGACAAGTCAGCATTTAAAAAAACAGTTGATCTCTATGGTCCAATGAAGGTATTTCAAACGAAAGGGGAAGATCATTAAATAATTAACACAATTATTGACCAACACGGTTCTGGAAGATTTCCCTGACAATATCCTGAGTTCATAAGGGATAGTTGTACTGGAGGCTGGAGTTATTTTATTAAGAAAAGCCTAAAAGAATACCTTGAGGAATAATAAGCAATGACGTTAATTTGACAAAATGAAAATTCAATTATTACTATCCTGCCTCCTGATTTCAACTGCCGTTTTCGGGCAAAATAAAACAGCCATTATTTGTGGCAACCTGATTGATGGTAAAAGCAATGTCATTATATCAGACAAGGTAATCTTCATTGAGGATGAGAAGATCACAGCCATTGGTACGCAAAGTCAGATCAACGATTCACATGAGGTGATTGATCTGTCGGAATACACGGTCTTTCCTGGCCTCATAGATGTTCACGTCCATCCCTTGATTTACGGGGACGATTACCAAACAGATCATTTGAAAGGGACTTCGGCCTTCAATGCGTTGCGGGGACTTAAAGTGGTTCAGAACTGGCTCAATGAAGGGTGGACAGCTGTGAGAGTTGCCGGTGATGCCGATGTTCAATATGCCCATTTGGAGATAAGAGATGCGATAAACGAAGGAGTCTTTGATGGACCCAGAATCTATGGAGCGGGCCATTACCTGTCAGTGACCGGTGGAGGAGGAGATATCAACTTCATTTCACCTGAACAGGAGGTCATTGCTGATGGACTGGTGGTTGACGGAAAGGAAGAGATTCAAAAGGCCGTTCGAGAAGAAATAAAAAATGGCAGTGATTGGATAAAGATCCTGGTCACTGGGGCATTTATGTCTGCTGGTGATAATCCTCAAAATGTACAGTTCAGTGATGAAGAAATTAGAGCCACGGTGGAAGAGGCCAATCGAAGAGGTGTGCCTGTGATGGCTCATGCACATGCTACCGAAGGCATCAACAAGTCGATCAGATTTGGTGCACGATCCATTGAACACGGTACTTTCTTAAACGATGAGAGTATTGCGCTCTTCCTTGAATATGATGCGTATCTTATTCCAACCATTTATTTGGGGGAATATATGCTACAGGAATATGCCAAAAGTGAAGCCCAGGCCAAGAGTTATCAATTGACAAAAAAATACCGGGATGGCTACCTTAAGATGTACGCCAAAGCCGTCAAAAAAGGAGTGAAAATTGGAGTGGGTTCTGATAATGTCGGCTTTCCAGCCAATTTCGCCAAGAACGAGTTTGCAGAATTGGTTAAGTTAGGGATGACACCCATGCAGGCCATTCAGGCTGGTACCAGAGTCAATGCAGAATTGTTGCAGAAGGAAGATGAAATTGGCTCCATCGCCCCTGGGCTATATGCCGATATCGTCGCCACCAAAGGCAATCCTTTGAACGATATCACTGAACTTCTAAGGGTCAAATTTGTAATGAAGGGAGGGAAGGTGATTAAGCAGGAGGAATAAATCTCTTCGAGCACCATTGTGAATTAATGAAAAATCAATGGTCTCCTCCTGGGCGGAGATAATAAAATGAAAAATGGGGGTGATGGATTGAATTGTAAAAAAAACTCTCCCATTTAACTACTTTCAGTCCGGCTTGAGGACCTAACGAGTCACAAGTCACAGACTTACACCACCTGCCGTTAATAGCAGGTGGCGCAAAGTTTATAACTTATGCCTTGCTCAATCGAGAAAAACCCTTGCTACTTTAACTTCAGACGAACTCTCTGAAAGGTCTGTCCAGGCTAAGAAAACATCGTCACCAACCACCTCCATTTGAGGAAACCCACTCTTCCTTGAAGCACTCATGGCAGTCACGGTCTTTTGAGTTAAGATCTCACCGTCAAGGGTAACCTGAGCGATCTTGATTTCAGCATCATTCTCGCCCTTATCGAGCCAACTAACCACAGCCGTAGTTTCATCCAGCATAGCCACATCAACACGGCCCAGGGGAGCAGTATCATCCAACACGATTGGGTCACCGAAAGTTTCACCGCCATTGTTGGAGAAAATTACCTGCACCACAGATTTTCCATTCGGGGCTGTAAACCAGGCCACGGCGAGGTTATTTTTCACTGCGGCAGCTCTTGGTCCATTAACCGGGCAACCGGCAATCTTCCAATTATCCGCACTTATGATTTTAGGCGAAGACCATTGCCCTTTTACCAATCTGACGATGGACATGTCACGGATTTCTTCCTCTGACCTGTCACGATAGACGATAACGGGGCCATTGGTGGTTATAGCACCGCCGGTTTGACAACAATCGCAGACTTTGACATCCAATTCTGCTTTATCAGCTACTGATCCGTCACTTTTGATCAGTGCACTGCGTACAGTCATCGCACCGTGGCCGGTAGGACTGTCGTGAGCTTCACCGCCGGTATTACGGCCGTCTAACCAGGCTGCTCTAAAGTTATTGCCCTCTGGCAGCATGGTAACAAACCCATGCTCTGTTGGAGTGCCATCGGTATGAGGTATGAAGTCTTCTGACCAGGTTTTGCCATCGGATGATCGTTTCATGTGAACATCATAGGAGTACG
>JAJCYL010000114.1 GCA_029262955.1 Cytophagales bacterium
TAAAATCAAGATCAAAAAGATCGTTGACAACACCGCAAGAGATGTAGAGATTGAGATACAACTGGCTCCCGGTCAGTCGCCGGATATTGCCATCGACGCCTTGTACGCCTTTACGGACTGTGAAGTATCAATATCTCCCAATGCCTGCGTAGTTATTGATGAAAAACCACGATTTCTGAGCGTAGGTGAGATTTTAAAGACCAATACGGAACAAACTTCGGACCTGCTTAAGCGTGAATTGGAAATTAGGAAGGCTGAGCTTTTGGAGAAGATTCTTTTTTCATCTCTGGAGAAAATTTTCATTGAAAATAGAATCTATAGAGATATTGAAGAATGTGAAACCTGGGAGGCTGTCATTGCGACCATTGATGCCGGGTTAGATCCATTCAAGAAGCAATTCTACAGAAAGATTAATGAGCAAGATATTGTTCGCCTAACTGAAATTAAAATCAAACGAATATCAAGGTTCGATGCATTTAAGGCAGATGAGCTGATGAAGAGGCTTGAGGAAGAACTAAAGGAGACCGAATATAGTCTGGCTCATTTGACGGAATTCGCGATTAGCTACTTTGAAAATCTGCTGAGTAAGTACGGTAAAGGTCGTGAACGAAAGACGGAGGTCACAACATTTGACACGATAAAGGCTACAATAGTGGCGGCAAATAATGCCAAACTTTATGTTAACAGGCAGGATGGTTTTGTTGGTTTTGGCCTTAAAAAGGACGAGTATTTAAGCGAGTGTTCTGACATAGACGACATTATTGCCTTTAGAAAAGATGGCAAGTGTATAGTGACTAAAATTCAGGATAAGGTTTTTGTTGGTAAAGACATTCTTTATGCAGGAGTTTTTAAAAAGAATGATGAGCGAATGGTTTACAACCTTGCATATGTTGATGGTAAATCAGGCAGAACGCTGGCCAAAAGATTCCAAGTCCTGGCAGTAACGAGAGATAAAGAGTATGACCTCACAAAGGGCGGGAGCAATTCAAAAGTTCACTACTTCACTGCTAACCCAAATGGGGAAGCCGAAATTGTCACTGTTTATCTAACCTCAGGAAGCAAGGCTCGAAAGAAGGTATTTGATTTTGATTTTTCTGAACTTGAAATTAAGGGTAGAGGAGCGGGTGGTAATATCTTAACTCGCTATCCAGTCAGAAAAATTCAACTTAAAGAAGCTGGAAAATCAACACTATCGGGTTTGGATGTTTGGTATGACGATTCTGTGGGAAGGCTGAATAGAGACGGTAGAGGACCTCTGTTAGGAAAATTCAATAGTGGAGATTTGGTGTTGGCTATTTACAAAGACGGTAATTATAAATTGACCAATTTTGAGATCACCAATCGTTACGACTTTGAGAAGATACAGCATATTGTAAAATTTGATCCCAAAAAGCCTGTATCTGTGGTATACTATGATGGGGAGTCTAAGACCGATTATGTGAAAAGATTTTTGATTGAAACCACCACTCAAAATAAGTCTTTCCCATTTATTACTGAATCTCGTAGTAGTAAGGTTTACTTTGCTACCACCAATAGTAATGCACTAGTTGAAGTAACTTGTAAAATTTCGGGTAAGCGGGAAAAGAGGAATTTTGATCTAAGCGAGTTAATAGACATAAAGGGATGGAAAGCAATTGGAAACAAATTTCCAATTCAAAAGCCTATAGCAATTGTTAGTGTCAATGGCGATAACGAAACTGAAAATAAGAATGTGGTAATCGCCGATAAAGCGCCGAAGGACGAGGAAGCAACCCCCAATCGAGAGAAAAAGAAAGAAGATAAAACAACTACAAATCAACCGGCAAATCAAAAGACAGAAGATTCTACATCAGAGAAATTTGATGTTGGTTCCACAATAGAATTGGATATAAAATCCGATGATGATGAGGAACAACTTGACCTTTTTTAAGAAAGATAGACTGGTTTATAGTGTCAAAAGCGGACCCGATTGAAGTAATCGAATTTTTGTCCAGGTTCCTTACGGAAAGGAGAAAAACTCTTATTAATGATGTTCTCCAACAGCGGACACGATATCTAACGGTTGTGCTGGAGGATATCTTTAGGGCTCAGAACGCCAGTGCTGTTTTGCGAACATGTGAGTGTCAGGGAATCCAGGACGTACACATCATTGAAAACAATCATTTATATGAGGTTAACCCTGATGTGGTAAAAGGAGCTGCAAAGTGGTTAACTCTGATCAAATATCCGCAATGCGATATAGATAATACTCCAATTTGTTTCAGTGACCTAAGGTCTAATGGATATCAAATTGTTGGAGCAGACCCCAAGGGCGATTTGTCAATGGAAAAATTAGCCATCGATAAACCCATAGCTCTGGTCTTTGGTACCGAATTTCATGGCTTGTCGGATTCAGCCAAAAATGGGGTAGACCATTTGGTTGCCATACCGATGTATGGCTTTACTGAAAGTTACAATTTGTCAGTAAGTGCAGCGATATGTCTGGAATCTATTACCTCGAGATTGAGACAATCTTCTATAGATTGGGCGTTAAGTAAAAATGAAATTAATGAATTGAAGCTTGAATGGTACAAAGGTCAAGTCAGGGACGCCGACAACTTAATTTTGCGTCATTTCGACAAAACATGAAGAAGGCTATAGCCATAATGACCAAATTATTGATTTCAGCAATTGTTGTGATTGCCTTAGCTAACATTTGGGTGATCGTACAAACTTCAGGAAGCCTGTATGAGAATATAGCAGATGTGCCGGAAAGTAAATTAGCCCTGGTGCTAGGAACCAGTAAGTACATGGTTGGAGGCGGCATTAACCCGTACTTTAAGAACAGGATTGAAGCGGCGGTTCAACTCTACCGAGCCGGTAAAGTTAAACACATACTTGTAAGTGGAGACAATCGTACCATTTACTATAATGAGCCAGAAACCATGAAAAAAGAATTGCTTCGCTCCGGTATTCCTGAAGCGCACATTACTTTAGATTATGCTGGTCTGAGAACTTTAGATTCTATCGTTAGAAGCAAGGAGGTCTTTGGACAAAATCGATTTACCATAGTTACCCAAAAATTCCATGGGTACCGGGCAATTTTCATTAGCCAGTTCTATAATATTGAAACAACCTGTTTTATTGCTGGAGATGTTCCAATCACCAATTCTCCCCTATTGATGATCCGAGAGTTCTTAGCACGCCCACTAGCCATCATTGATCTTTATCTTCTTAAGACATCACCTAAATTTTTAGGGGATAAGGAGGAGTTGGATATTTGAAAAATTATGTCATAATTTTTATAGAAATTCGTCGTATTTCTGATCAGAAAAACGCCTTTAATAAAAATAGTTGGGTAATAGAGAATTATCAGACGTCAGTGTGGGTTAAATAACTATTACGTTGTTAGATATGTTGAAAATTGTTAATGAAATTTAGGTTAATGCGCATAGCCCTTTTACCCATATTCGTATTGTTTGTTGCTCAGACATTTGCCCAACAAACCATTGTTACAGGAAGAGTTAAAGAGTCATTAACAGGTACTCCTGTACCTTTCGCAAACGTAGTTTTTAAGGGAACAAACATTGGTACTACCACTGATTTTGATGGGATATTTACACTTCAATCCAACAACCCTTCAGACTCCATTGAAGTTTCTTATATAGGTTTCATACGTAGGGTCAAGGCAATAGCAAAAGGGAAAAGCCAATCAATTGACTTTCAATTAGAGGAAGATGTCGTCAATCTTGAGGCAGTAGTTGTTTTGGCTGGTGAAAATCCTGCTTTCCCTATTTTAAGAAATATTGTAGCGAATAAAAAGAACAATGATAAGAGAAGGCTTGATGCTTATGAATATGAAAGCTATACCAAGATTGAGCTTGATATCAATAACATGAGTGAAAAATTCAAAAATAAAAAACTGGTTCACAAGGTCAGATCTGTTTTGGATAGTATTGAGATTATTGCCGGGGAAGATGGTGAACCAATACTTCCTATATTCATTTCTGAAGCGATCTCAAATTACTATTATAAGAAAAATCCCCGTCTTCAGTATGAAAACATTCTTAAAACAAAAATTTCAGGAGTTGGTATCGACGATGGGTCTTTGACTTCACAGATTATAGGATCCACTTTGCAGGAGTACAATTTTTACAACAATTGGATTAACATACTTGATAAAGAATTTGCCTCTCCAATAAGTGATTTTTGGAAAGCCAACTATGAATTTGATTTGGTTGATAGCAGTTATATAGATGAGCAATTTGTATATAGGTTGGAATTCTGGCCGAAGAGGTCACAAGATCTTGCTTTTAGCGGAACCATGTGGGTCACAAAGGAAAATTACGCATTAAGACGAATTGATGCAGGTGTTGATCGTATCTCCAATTTAAATTTTGTACGGAAATTAAAGATACAGCAAGACCTTCTTCCTACCGAAGCTGGTGCGTGGATCCCGGAAAAATCCAGGGTGGTAGTAGATTTTATTGGTATTGGAAAAGATCCGACAGGATTCGTCGCTAAATTCTATACTTCCTTTAGAGACATTAAGGTGAACAAACCCTATCCAAATAAATTCTACATGCACCCACTCAAAGCGGAGGAAGATGTAAGAGACTGGACGCAGGAATATTGGAATACTAACCGACATGAACCTCTGAGCGATACAGAAGTTACTGTCTATCAAATGATTGATACGCTAAAAAAGATTCCAACAATCAAGACCATAACTGATTTTGTAACTATTGCCGG
>JAJCYL010000115.1 GCA_029262955.1 Cytophagales bacterium
AAAGACAGGTTGCTTCTTACCCTCTACAGTCACTTCACCCACTCTTACACTATCTCTTTCGAATGTTTCCGTTGACTCCCGTATTCGGGTGTTCCCTACAGAGTAGTCGTCGAAAGCAAGTACCAAAATATGATCCGGATCTTGTAGTCTTTCACTTCTTGCCTCACTCTGGGAATAAAACCTTATGAATTGGTTGGCAGACCAGCCGCTATGCAAGAATTCCTCCACTTTTTCCTGGAAGAAATCACCGCTCAAAGCGTATCTTCTTGGGACTGGTATTTGTTCCACAGCTACTTTGAGTGTCGCATAATCTCTTGCCTCACTCATCTTGTCTTTCACATCTTTGTAACCGTTTACAAAGTTGTCTGCATCGGAAAAGAGAAAGTAAGCCTCCTTGCTACTATTGCGATTGTTCCTATCGAGCTTGGCAACACCGGCCGAATAGCTCTCCTCCGCCGCCATTTGTTTTGCTCTCTCTATTTTATCATAATAATTAAGTGGGCTGGAGATTACCTTCAAAGCACCCGGAGAGCGTCGAATTTCCTCATACATCTTGTTGATGGCCTCATAGGATCCAACTGTCTTACCCCATTTGAAAGGATCATTTGATTTGATCAGGTTACCGATCCTATCCTCGTAAAACCCAATGGCAATTGGATAAGCTTTACGTAAGGTCGCTTTCGATTTACCATGTCCCGGATTTTTTCTCAATCGATCGACTGATTTTATCACAGCATCAAAATAATTTCCTTGCTCCAGAGATTTCTTACCTGATGTACAGGCTGAGATAATTAGCGCTAGAATGATAATTTGAGGGTAGAATTTTCGCATTACATCATATTTTTTTATCTGTCGATGAATGAAATTACAAATACCTTACCAAGTTTTCAATTACATCAAGTTTCGTAGATGAACTTCTTTAAATATTTTGATTATGGAAATAGCCCCCTCCCGTATAGAAAGGTATTTCGAAAAATTTGAGTTTAACACCCCATACCTTCTTTGTTCTTCTGATTGCCAATCTTTTACGGTCAAAGAGATTCTTGAACTCGAAGAAAACGCTCAGGATAAGTTCATGGATTTGTACCTGGGATATACTGAGACCAGGGGACATCCCGAGTTGCGGCAGGTTATTGCGAATCTTTATGAAACAATAGAGGAAGAAGATATTATCGTTTTTGCCGGGGCAGAAGAAGGAGTTTTTTGTGCTTTGAATGCCATACTCGGTCAAGGAGATCAATACATAGTTCAACACCCTAATTATCAGTCTTTGGAGGAAATTCCGAAATCGATCGGCTGCAAAGTGGATCAATGGAAAATGTCTCATCTTGATAATTGGGAGTGTGATATGGATTTTGTGCATGATAAAGTTGGGCCGTCAACGAAGGCGATTGCAGTGATTAATCCTCACAATCCCACCGGATCGCTGATGACAAGGGCTGATATTGATGATTTAGTATCCATTGCCGCCAGATACGGCAGTTATATTTTTTCAGACGAAGTGTATCGATTATCTGAATACCACAAAGAAGATGCTCTGCCAGCTCTTTGTGATATTTATGATAAAGCCATTTCTCTTGGTGTTTTGTCCAAGTCCCTGGGTCTGCCAGGTTTACGCATTGGTTGGATTGCCACCAGGGATAAAGAAGCTTTGAGTAAAATCGCTCAAATAAAAGATTTCATAACCATATGTAACAGTGCGCCCAGTGAGTTTTTATCTACAATCGCATTGAAAAATGTAACTAAGCTTGCGAATCGCAATTTGGACATTATCCAATCAAACCTATTACTGCTTGATCAGTTTTTCGATAACTATCAATATGTAGTGAAATGGGTAAGGCCAAAGTCTGGTCCCATTACCTTGGCCGAAATCATTCCCTCTGTTGATATGGAGGCATTTTGTATGGATTTGAGAGAAAGTGAGGGAGTCCTGCTGCTGCCTGGCTCAATTTTCGATTATGACAACCAACATTTCAGAATAGGATTTGGACGGGCTAATATGCCTGAAGCCCTCGAGAGATTCTCAAGATTTCTGGACAAAACCTTCTAAACCTCACTAATGCTTAGCGTAGAAGTTTATAGTAGATAATTATGGTTTCTAATTCTCTTTTAGAAGAAATGGAATATGTTTTATCTTTGTGGCAAATATAATTTTGAAAATAGAACATGGGGGTTACACCAAAATTGGATAGGATTGACAGAGTTATCCTGGATAAGTTACAGTCAAATGCTAAAATTACTAATGCCAAACTTTCACAGGATATTGGACTTTCGCCAGCGCCAACTTTAGAAAGGGTTAAGAAGTTAGAAAATTCCGGAATTATTAAGAGTTATCATGCTGTTTTGGATACAGCCAAAATCGGTTTAGGAGTAAGTACTTTCGTTATGGTCAATCTGAAGGGCCATAATAAGACCAACATTGATAGTTTTTTGGAAGAAATTAATAAAATAGATGAAGTAATTGAATGCCACCATGTAACGGGCACCAGTGATTTCATTCTTAAAATAATCGCGAGTGACATTGCTTCATACCAGAAATTAATGCTTGAGAAAGTAACGGATATTAATGAAGTAGATAACATGCAATCACTGGTTATACTGTCCACTTTCAAGGATAGAAAAGTAATGCCTCTTCCTGAAAATGTGAATGCATCATGATCGAGGCGCCAGACCTTATCTTGAATAAGAAGGAAGTGGATCAAAAAATTCGTAGGATCGCTTACGAAATTTATGAAAACAACTTTGAGGAGAAGGAGCTTATTATTGCCGGAATATATGACCGTGGGTTCGCTTTGGCTAAGCGATTAATCAAAGAATTGGACCGAATTAGCCCTTTAGAAACGCAGTTAGTGAAGGTCTCAATCAACAAGATTAGCCCGCTGAAAGAAGAGATCAGTCTAGATTGTGAATTGAAAATTTTAAAAAACAAATCAGTAATCCTTGTCGATGACGTCTTAAATACGGGGCGTACTATGTCATTCAGCCTAAAAGCATTTCTCAGTGCTGAAATCCGAAAAATGGAGGCTGCAGTATTGGTTGTTCGTAGCCATAAATCTTTCCCAATTGACGCAAAATATAAGGGCTATGAGTTGTCTACGACCATCAACGAGCATGTTGAGGTAAAATTAGGCGGGGCTGATCAGGGAGTGTATCTGTCCTAAGTCTAACTTGGTCACTCACCACTTCCAGGGTATTTAAAAATTGATAATCGGCATTAGCGACCCATCGTCGAAATTGACCGTGATTAGTCTCCAAATCTTCAAGATAGTCTACAAATTTTGTAAGGTCGAAAGTTTTAGATGATATGCCAGCCCCCGCTCTAAGCGCATCAATGGCGTTGCAGGATTGCTCATAATGACCATCCACCGGTACTACCATTATAGGTTTATCCAGATACATTGCTTCACAGATGGATTCAAAACCAGCGGTTGAAACGTATCCAGTACAGCCAGACATATATTCAAGAAACTTGTCGTCATTTAATAAATGGAAGGTCAGGTTTGGATGAGGATTGAACACCTCGTTAACCTCTCTATTGTCCCAAAAGCAGTGTACTCTTACTTCCTGATTATGTTTATGCCACTCCATCAGTTCTTCACTGTAACCTTTATTGAGTAGATAAACCAGGATATAGCCATTATTGGTTGGTTTGTAATTGCTAATATCAGTCCTCAAAAGAGGCGGATGTATTTGGAGTTTGGAATTCCCAGGTATACTATATGATTTGAAAGATAAAGCCAATTGACTCTTAGCACCAATGGCTGTGAGTTTATTGTTAAGTAAAAAGAGCCACCTGTCTATTTTTCCTGAA
>JAJCYL010000116.1 GCA_029262955.1 Cytophagales bacterium
ATTGACTCGAATTGGATCACCCGGTTCGTCAAAGAAAATTGAGCCTTCCGAGTTGATATTGTAGAATCGTTGACTCACACCCACCATGATGTCAGCGAAACTTACGTTGCGGTTAAAGTTATAAACAGCCTCTAAGTTGAACATGGTAGTTTTGTCTACAATTCTACTGCCGGTTAATGTTTCGTCCAGGTTGGAGTTTCGAATCTGATTTCTAAGCGCGTTGAATTCATCGGAACCTGGAAGAGGTCTTGCAGGTCGACTTGGGTCTACAATGGTGCCATTGGGCAATCGGTTATCAGCCGATCTTCTCCCTGAAGCCAAAGCTGCGTCCAGATTACCATTAATGAGAAATGACCTGGTGAATGTATCGATGTAGTCTTCAAACCACAGTGCATCGTCTTTCCAGGTTGAGTTTAAAAAGATCGCAGTATTGCCGGCATCATAAGTATCTCCGGCATTTTCTTGTATCCCCCAGGCTCTAACAAAAAAATCAGGACTTCTCAATTCTAATTTACCATTCCAGGCATTAAAATTTTTAAGTGAGAACCTATTTTGAGCGGTATAAACCGTAGTTCCTTTTCCGTATCCAACCTGACCACTAAGCTCCAATTCTTCATTTATCCTGTAGTGCAAAGACAAATTAGATAGCAGGTTTTCAGTATCGTAGTCCACCAATTGGTCCTCCAAATAACCGGTTCGCGTTACATTTTGATCAGGGAACTGATCCACGATCCCCTGTACTACGGCGTCATACTCAGGGGTACCTGGAGTCAAGCCCTGGCTATCGGCAACACCTGCACCAACGGTAGGTGCTATATCTTTAAGATTGATGCCCACTTCGTCCCCGTATACATTAACTCCATCATATCCTTCATTGGATTCTCTTGTGAGAGAAAGGTCTGTTGGATCAGTTCTGTCGCGAGTGTCTAGTGCATGCCAATCTATTGCCTTGATATAGTTGATATTCCATTTAAATGCGAATCGATCATTAAAAGCTTTGGCGTATCTCAGACTGAAATCATACATAGGTGCAGGGTTGTCTCTGTAATCTGCACCGACATGCATTATTCCGGTTTGCATCGATGCACTCAAACCCTGGTAATCAAAAGGGTTTTTACTTTGCATTAAGACAGTTCCGTTAACACCTCCGGCACCATAAAGCGCGGAAGATGCTCCCACCAATAGCTCGACACTTTCTACATCCAATGGTGGAATACCAAAGATATTTCCCGCGGCAAAGCTTAGACCAGGGATGGCATTATCTACTCCATCTATCATTTGATTTACCCTGAAATTTGTATTTCCATTAAAACCTCGGGTGTTAATAGTTTTAAAAGTGAAGCTCATTTTGTGAATATCTACGCCTTTAAGGTGTGCGATGCTTTCGTAAAAATCCCTTGCCGGTGTATTTCGGATGGCCAGGATATCAAGCTTTTCAATCGACACTGGAGATTCCAGGATACTCTCTTCGAACCTTGAAGCAGAAACTACTACTTCCTGCCCAAGAATGGCAGATTCCATTAATTGGATGTCCAGGTTCGTATCAGTTTCGGTGATTTCGAATTCCTGCCCGGCATAACCTACACTGGTAAAAATAATTGTGAACGGGAGGGAGGAATTTGTATTAAGACTAAATTGACCAGAAGCATCAGTAATGGTACCAACTAGCTTGTCTTTGATTTTAATATTTACTCCTATTAGTGCTTCTCCGGTTTCTTCAGTAACCGTTCCGCGAATGATACTTTGTGAATAAGAGTTGACAAACAATAAGAATGAAAGAATTGAGGTTAATGCAATTTTGGCCTTCATTAATGAGAGGATAGTAAGGTTTGAATAAATTCCGGCTAAGATAAATGGTTTTTGCTATTGATTTTTCGTCTTAAATCTAACTTTTCACTCAATAATGGGAGCAAAGGATAAGAAATCAATGATCTGTTATCATTTCTATTAGAATAACCTTTAATTTGGCAATTATTCAACAAAATTTGACAACTATGAAAAAAGTAAACATCCTGAAATATCTTTCAAGATTACTCTGTCTATTAATTGTGACCTCAATGACGGCTTGCGGTGATGATGACGACGACGACAATGATGACAATGATGACGCACCCGCGGTTGATGAGTTAGTTAATACCTATACATTTACTTCTGCTTCATTTAGCGAATCAACGGTGATCGCTATCAATAGCCCTGCTGATCCAACCATGTTTGTGCCTGCACCGTTTGCTGTTGATGATGATGGCACTGCGTTTTTGGTAGGTGCAATTGAAGGAGCTGCCGAATGTGCAGAGGGAGTTGATGTTGGTATTGAATTGCGGGAAGATGGAACTTCATTCTATGTATGCAATGGTGACGGAGTTGAGGACCAACAAGGAACCTGGGTTGTAAATGCAGATCGAAGTGTCTTTACGCTTACGATTACTTCTCTTAAAGTGGATGTTATTCTAAGTCCATGGACGCTTACAAGTACTCAATTATCCGGAACAGCTACTATACCGTTACCGTATGATGCTACTTTAAATCTATCTACAGGAGCGCAGAATGTTGCAACCGGCGATCCTTTACCACAATCTTCAGTTGATCTTCTGGCTGCGGGTGGTTTAACAACTTTGAGCGCAGGTGATCTTAATATCCAGACCGTAACAATGGAAATCACATTTACTGTGGCTAGTTTCTAAGAAATAGAATTAGTTCGTTCGAAAAGAGCTACTCCAATTTTTTGGGGTAGCTCTTTCGTTTTAATAAAACTGAATCTTATACTTTATATACATATTGACAGCAGGAATACTGCTATCAAATGTCCGGCCATATCCTGGGATGGCAACCACATCTAAAGGTTCAAATGAATCATAGCTGTTGAGGACTCTCAACCTTCCAATAAAACCTAAGTATAGATTCTTTCCCAAATGACTTTCTGTGCCCAAGGTGAATTCAAACCAATCTCCCCTGAGGGAATTTCTTTCAATTGACTCTTCCAATGAATTAAATAACCCACTTGGGCCCTCAATCTCAATAACCGCTCTGTCGTTAAAAAAGCTTGAGCCATAGTTGAAACCGATATTAAGTCGACTTTTGGCACCCAATGTTTTTGTGTATCCAATACCTACCCGGGCATAGTTTCCACTTACTTCGTAGTTGGCATTTTTGAAGAATCTGGCCGGACGTATCCGGCCTCTACCCAATTCTGCCACCAGCAGGATATGCTCCATCACTTGAACCTGGAATCCCACTTCCGCTTTGTTCTCAACTTCTGTAAAGAAACTAAACAATTTGGGGTAATCGAAGTATACTGAAAGCGCACTAACCAGAGGATATCGAACGGAGTCCTTTATTCGATTAGTTTTATTGTCTTCAATCAGGATTGTGGAGTCTACAGGAGTGATTTCTCTGACATATTCGAAGGTCTCTGACACGGCACTACTTGTACTATCTTGTAGCACCTGGCCCAGGGAAAAAGTTGAGGTCAGGGAAAGACCAAAACTAAAAAGAAAGTGTAATCGACGTGTCATTACTTCCACAGACTTCACATGAATTTACGGCCTCCTTAAAGGTATGACTACCAATTTTAATATTGGATACAACAACTTCAATTCTTGATTTTTCATCTTCGTTAAAAGCTCTTTCATACTCCAATAATAATTCGTACTTGATTCCGGTAATAAATATTGCATATCGGGTGGAATCATCATTTATTGATAGTGGGAATCGGAATGTTTCTAAGCTATCCACACCAAAACTAAATGAAGTTTCAGTAATGGTGGACGTCAATGAATCAATTCTAATCCTTCCACTTTCAATGTCTGCCTCAGTTAATTTGAGCGCATTTACTTTTTCTTGCTCTTCTATTCGTAAATTCTGAAAATCAGTAAAGGTTGTTTGAAGCGAGTCCGTTTTTTCTTGTAACGAATTACGTAACCCTTCGAGGTCCAACTCACTGTCTGAGACCAACAGTTCGAGTGATTGTATGCTGTCGTTATAGAATTGGATTTCTCCAGTAATCAACTCCAATGTCATATTGATGGTGTCTATCTCGGAGTTTAGAAGGGCAATGTTCTCCTGGATCGTAATCAGGCTATCTAGATTGATAAATTTAAGTGTTACAGCTGGCTCCTTTTGAAGTGGTCCACAATCATCACAGTTTTCACAACTGTATAACAACAGTCCAGGCGTTCCGATAAAGAACGCTAGTAAAAGAATACCTGCTCTTGACATCTCACTGTAAAATTACGCCATAAACCATCAATTAGAACGACCGATTAAAAAGGATCTACATCAAAATTTACAATCGTACTCCTTAATTCCCTATCAGTACTTATTACTGAAACGGAATCTTTGAGTAAATCTTTTACTTTCGAGAGGTTTATTTTGGATTTCTCTATCTTAATCAAAAGCTCCATATGGAACTGATTCCTGATTTTGTTTACAAATGGTTGCTTTGGGCCCAACACTCTTTTGCCCAATTGATTCTTTAGTGTATCGCCTAGCTTGGATGCAGCTAGCTCAACCTTTTGCTGATCCCTGTTTTTAATGACGATCTTTATCAACCTAAAGAAGGGAGGATATTCGTATGTCATCCTGTCACCAATCTCGGATTTGTAAAAATCAACAAAGTCTTGGGTGACGAGATGTTGTATAATTGGTTGATTGGGATCTGTGGTTTGAATCACTACAAGGCCTGCAAGTTCTCTTCGTCCCGCCCTTCCGCTTACTTGAGTTACCAGTTGAAAACACCTTTCAGCCGAACGAAAGTCAGGGAAATGAAGCATCCGATCAAGGTCAACCACACCCACTAACTGAACATGGTCGAAATCCAGACCTTTTGTAACCATTTGCGTCCCTACCAAAACATCAATGTCCCCTTTTTCGAACCCGTCAATCAATTGTTGATACCCATATTTATTTCTTGTTGTATCCAGGTCCATTCTTTCCACATGGGCTGTTGGCAAGAGCAATTTCAAGTCCTCTTCGATTTTTTCTGTTCCAAATCCAATCGTTCTAATTCGGTTAGACCCACAGGAGGGACACTGTCGAGGTGCTGGTTCTTTATACCCACAATAATGGCATCGGAGTATGTTGCCGTACATGTGATAAGTTAAACTGACGGAGCAGTTTAGACATTTAGGAACATGTGCACACTCATCACAAGAAAGAAAAGGTGAGTAGCCTCTTCGGTTCTGGAATATGATTGCTTGCTTTTTTGCTGCAATTGTGTTTTCAAGTTCATTGATCAACTCCTTAGAAAACTCCCCCTTGAGAGTCTTCTTCTTTCGGCCTTCAGTAATATTGGCGATTTGAACTGTTGGTAAGACGGAGTTTCCAAACCTGTCTGAAAGAGTGACATGTCCGTATTTATGCTCCAGGGCATTGTAGTATGACTCAAAGGACGGTGTGGCGGAGCCTAAGATTGTTTTGGCATGATGAAGCTGACCCAAAACAATTGCCGTATCTCGTGCATTATACCTGGGAGATTGTTCAAATTGTTTGAACGATATTTCATGTTCCTCATCAACGATAATGAGAGAGAGATTTGCAAATGGAAGAAATACGGAAGAACGAACGCCGACTACAACATCGTACTCGTTGTTTAGTAATTGCCGCCAAACTTCTACTCGTTCATTGTCAGAGTACTTGGAATGATAAATGCCAAGCCGATCTCCAAAAAACTTAGTGAGCCGCTTGACAATTTGCGTAGTCAGTGCGATTTCGGGTAGCATATAAAGCACCTGGCCACCGGCTTCAATAGCTTGTTCAATGAGGGTGATGTATATCTCTGTTTTACCACTTCCTGTTACTCCATGCAGAAGAGTGACATCTTTTTCCTGAAAAGAATCTACTATTTGTTCAAGAATTTGCTGCTGAACATCAGACAGTTCTAAAGAGGATTCCGATTGTGCCGGAGTCCGTTCGATTCTGGAAACTGTTTCGGTATATTCTTCAAAAATGCCGCTTTTAATCAACGACTTTAAGGACGAATTTGAAAGTCCGGCCTTTACAGCTTTGGATTTTTCTATACCGGCTTCGTTTAGTTCTGGCTTGGAATATACCGGGACTTCACGTAAGTAATAGAGCAATAAATCCGTTTGTTTGGGCCTTTTTTCAAGGTCACTAAAGACAGCTTGCAGTTCTTGCTGTTTAGTATATGGAGGGGCAAGCCGAATCCGCTTAACCTTCTTCGGTTGATACTTATCTTTAACTTGTTCTATCAGTAGAACAGCATCCTTTGAAACCAGAGATTTAATGATTTGATAAACCTGTTTTATCTCAGCAATTTCGGAGACTTCCTGATAGCTAAGTAGCTTATTTTTATTTAACGAGTGAAGAATGATGTGTTCCTGGTCACTGAATTCATAAATGGACTGCGCAAGATCGAATTCAGGGTGTAGTTGTATAAAAGATAAACTGGAGAGCTTCAGACCTGCTGGAAGAACATTGGATAACACTTCTCCTTGTGTTGACATATAGTAATCTGCACACCATTCAATTAGCTTCAACTGATTTGGCAAAAGCGAAGGCTGGTCATCAAGAATATCCAGGAGGTATTTGGCTTCATATAATTTGGGTGGCCGTTCATGAATATTGCGGATGACACCTGTCAAAATTTTTTTTCTTCCGAACTGAATGATCACTCTTTTACCCTCCTCTACAATGGGATTGAATTCGAATGGAACTCTATAAGTAAACAACTTGGGAATAGGTAC
>JAJCYL010000117.1 GCA_029262955.1 Cytophagales bacterium
GGTTCTTTATGGTCTTCGACGGTCAAAAGGTCGTTCATTGCTAGTAGGGGTAATTTAGTTCAACATTTTACAGGTCAAAATCCGTTGAATATAGCACAATTTTAATCGTCGGCTGACAATAAGTTATACAATTCCACAATAGCCGTAGTTCCCCAGGTCTTCTCACTTTCTCAAAATACGAGCTGTCCAGCAAAACTAAAATATCATTTGAATAACATGAATACCATTCTGATAGACTTCTGCAAAACAGATGAACATTAATTAAGGAAGTTCACGGAAAGTCATCCCATATACTGGCGCAAGCGTCCGCTTGTGCCTTTTCAAATATTCAGATAAAACTGATATCAATTATTCCTTTCCCGCCGGAGTAATCTATTGCGCTACTAAACTTCCAATGTTGCGGTTCACTGACAAATCCTGATACAACAGGATTACTGTGTAGATGATCCATGCGCTGATCAATCATTTCATTGGTACTTAACTCAATTGGCTGATTGTGGACTTGCTATAACTCAAGCGGACGATAGCGCCAGAGACGGGGCATCCTCAAAAAGTCCATCCCATTATAGCCTTAGCCTAGAGAGATTTATAACACAGAGAGTTGTTTGTCATTGGTCACTAATCAAGCTTTTATGAAAAGTTCCAAATACGTTTGAATGCTTTTCGAACCCATATACTGGCGCAAGCGTCCGCTTGTGCCTTTTCAAATATTCAGATAAAACTGATATCAATTATTCCTTTCCCCCCGGAGTAATCTATTGCGCTACTAAACTTCCAATGTTGCGGTTCACTGACAAATCCTGATACAACAGGATTATTGTGTAGATAATCCATGCGCTGATCAATCATTTCATTGGTAGTTAACTCAATTGGCTGATTGTGATGTTGCTATAACTCAAACGGACGCTAGCGCCAGAGGCGAGGATTGGGGTTGATTGGAACAAGCGGACGCTTGCGCCAGAGACGGGATTGGGGTTGAGAGGCACAAGCGGACGCTTGCGCCAGAGACGACGAATACCATTCTGGTAGTCTTCCGCAAAACAGATGAACATTAATTAAGGAAGTTCACGGAAAGTCATAAATTTGGTCCCATGTTCAACTATCATCATCATATTTCCTCACTCCCCTGGGTGATGATACCAGGCTTGTAATTCCCCATTGATTAGTTTGTCGATTGGCTCTTAGGAGCTTTCGGAATTCGAAGATTATTCCTCGTACTTAAGGGAAACGATCTAGATCACATTGACCGATACAAAATTTTTAACCATGCCTATAAAGTCACCATTTTTCCCCCGTACTTCCCAATTATGTACAAGCATGTATTGGAAGGAATGGGCAGGGTATCATGCGGTAAGTTCATACGGAACGCTACATGATGTAGAGTATTTTGCATTTAGATATTCCGCAGGCCTTTTGGATATCACTCCACTTTTTAAATATAAAATTACAGGGACTGACTCCGCATCATTCCTCTCAAGGGTGATGGTCAGGGACATTAGCCAACTTAAAATTGGGCGGGTAACCTACTGTTGCTGGTGCAACGAAGATGGTAAAGTTGTTGATGACGGCACCGTCATGAGAAGAGGCGAGAATGAGTTTTTTGTGACCTCTGCGGATCCATGCTTTTCCTGGTTTAGCAGATTTACCCGTGGTTATGATGTTGAAGTCAATGACATATCCGATCAGATAGCTGGACTGGCTGTTCAAGGCCCCACCTCGCGTGATATACTGAAAAAATTCTGTGATGTTGATCTGGACAGTCTTAAATTCTTTTCGACTACTTCAGCAAAAGTCAAGGATTTTGAGATCTATATCTCACGAACTGGTTATACCGGCGACTTGGGTTATGAGTTGTGGATTGAAAATGAAAATGCATTGACATTGTGGGATTTGATTATGGATTATGGAAAGAGCTATGACCTCAGGCCTGCAGGTCTGGCTGCTTTGGATGTAACCCGGGTTGAGGCGGGACTCATTTTAAAGGACGTTGATTACTATAATGCGCTTCACACATTGATAGAAGATCGTATGTCAAGCCCGTATGAAATATCTCTTGGCTGGACTGTGAACCTGGAAAGGGATCCATTCAACGGACAGGCCGCCTTAAAGGCTGAGAAACAAGCCGGTTCTAATTGGGCCATTGTAGGTTTAGATATTGACTGGGTTGAAATTGAGGAGTTGTATAACAGGCATGGATTGCCACCAGAGGTGGGCAGTACTGCCTGGCGAGATTCAATACCCATTTATGTCGACAGTAGTATGAATAAACAGATTGGTTATGCCACTAGTGGAACCTGGTCTCCTATTCTCAAGAAGAATATAGCACTGGCGACTATTGAGAAAAAGTATGATCAAATAGACAGTAAGCTCCAAATAGAAGTAACTGTTGAACATAAGAGACATACAGTTACCGCAACTGTGAGTAAGCCACAATTTTATAATCCAGAGCGCAAGACATCCAACCCAGTGAAATCATGAGCAAGCGATACGATTCGATAATTATTGGTGGAGGTCATAACGGATTGATTTGTGCCGCATATTTAGCCAAGGCCGGACGTAAAGTATTGGTTTTAGAAAAACGGCATGTGCTCGGAGGTGCAGCGGTTTCCGAAGAGTTATACCCGGGATTCACTTTTTCTGTCGCCTCTTATGTGGTAAGCCTTTTTAGGCCCCACATTATTCGTGAACTCAACCTGGCGAAACATGGCTACGAAATAATTCCAATGGATTGTTCATTCTTGCCACTTCCAAATGGAGACTCCTTGGCCCGATGGGCTGATCCACAAAGGTCGAGGCGAGAAATAGCTCGTTTTAGTCAGAAAGATGCTGAGACTTACCCTGAGTTTAGCCGAGTTATGACCCATATGGGCAAATTGGCCAAAGCGGTAATTGACCACCCAGCTCCGGATATCACTTCTATGAACCCTAGAGAGCTAGCCAATATCTTCAGGCTTGGTAGGACTTTCAAAGGCCTCGGGCCTGAACTGCTTCATCTCAATACTAAGCTTGTGACAATGAGTGCTTTGGATTTTCTCGATTTGTGGTTTGAATCTGACGTCCTGAAAGCACCGATGGCTGTCAGTGGGATTATTGGGACATTTCAAGGAGTACGGTCCCCTGGGACAGCCTATGTTTTGCTTCATCATTATATGGGTCAACTGGATGGGAGTTTCCGGTCCTGGGGGTTTTCAAAAGGAGGGACTGGAGGTGTCAGCTTAGCCTGCGCCAGCTCAGCTCGATCCTATGGTGCCGAAATCCGGACTGAAGCCGCTGTTCAGCAAGTGCTGATCAAAAATGGCGAGGCTCGTGGAGTTGTCCTGGAGAATGGAGATGAAATCCTGGCCAATTCAATAGTCTCTAACCTTGACCCTAATCGCACCTATTTAAAAATGGTAGGTGAAAGTGAGTTAGACGATGAGGTTGTGAAAGAGATAAAGAGGTATAAGCTGAGGGGAAGCTCGGGAAAAGTAAACCTGGCTTTAGATCGAGTACCGGAATTTAGTTGTCGGCCCGGTGACGGAGACCATATCCGTGGTGATGTGGCTATTGCACCCAGCATAGATTATCTGGAAAAAGCGTTTGATCAGGCCAAGTATGGAGAATTCTCCACGCGACCCTATATAAATGCAGTTATTCCTTCATTAACTGATCCATCGGTGGCTCCTCCCGGTAAGCATATTCTCTCTTGTTTTGTACAGTATGCACCATATCACATCAAAGAAGGTGCGGAGAACTGGCCCAAATACCGGGAAGCGTTTGGAGATGCAGTTGTCGATACAATGGCCGAGTACATACCCGGATTGAAGGATATGATCCTTTATCGTCAGGTGCTCACCCCCTGGGACATTGAACAAACCATGGGATTGACGGAGGGGAATATTTTCCAGGGGGAATTAAGCCTGGAACAACTGTTATTTCAACGCCCATTGGCTGGATACGCGAAGTACAAAACTTCCATAAATAAACTTTGGATGTGCGGTTCAGGAACACACCCTGGCGGGGGAATCATGGGAGCTGGGGGAGAATTATGTGCCAAAACAATGTTAAACGCAAGAGCCATTTAATCAGTAGAGACCATGAATGACAAATATGATATCATAGTAATTGGTGGAGGACATAATGGCTTGACAGCTGCAACCAAATTGGCTAAGAATGGGAAAAAGGTGGCTGTTATTGAAAAAAGACAAGCATTGGGCGGAATAGCAGCAGGAGAAGAGTTCCACCCCGGATATAAATCAACGGGATTAATTCACGACACATCTACCATTAGAATGAGTGTGGTGAAGTCATTGAATCTGAAAGATTTTGGTTTAAACATTGAAGAGAAGAGACCTAACACAACAATTTTGGGAAGCAGTGGCGAGTGCATAGAGCTGTCTGACAATATTGAGGAAACTTGCCAGGAAATATCAAAGTACTCAAATAAGGATGCTGAAGCTTATAAAGACTACCGCTCATTCATAGCCTCAATTCGACCATTTGTAGATGGGTTAATGAATGAAATGCCCCCAGACCTGATCAAATTAGGGACGAAGGATCTTTGGACATTATTGAAGAAAGCCATTGGTCTGAAGCGACTTGGAAATAAGACCATGTTGGAATTCCTCAAGGTGGCACCTATGAGTGTTGCGGATTTTATCAACGAACGATTTGAAACGGAATTCCTCAAAGCAGGCCTTGTTGCCCCAGCTATCTATCATTCCTATACCGGACCCTGGTCGTCGTATTCTACACTGAATCTTCTATTGTGGGAGTGCGCATCAGCTAATTCAATAATTGGCGGACCGCAGGCATTGGTTACTGCGTTGGAAAAAGCAGCAATTGCTGTTAATGTCGATATTCTAACCAATTGTGGCGCCAAACAAGTGCTCTTGGATGATAACAATGAAGTTATGGGAGTGCTACTTGCTGACGATAAAGTTGTTCAAGCCCCAATAGTTGCTTCCTCATGTACACCATTAGTGACCTTCTATGATCTTTTAAAACCAAATCAAATCGAGTATTCACTCGAACATTCTATTAAACATTACCGATCCCGTGGAACCGCTGTTAAAGTTAACCTGGCATTGAATAAAGCACTTAGCCTTAATGGACTTTCTAATATTGAATATGCGAGAACCGGGAATTCAATTGATGAAATGGAGAAGTCTTTTGATTTTGTGAAATACAGAAAATTTTCTGTGACTCCCATCTTAGACATTCACGTACCGTCTGTTTCAAGCCCTGAGTTGGCTCCTGAAAACCACTGTGTAGTTTCTGTGATAGCTCATTTTGCATCACACGAATTAGAAGGTGGATGGTCTGAAGATCCAAAGAAAGTTTTTGGTCAGAATGTGATCCAAACATTGGAACAGTATTCCCCCGGAATATCTAACTCTGTGGTAGGCATGGAAGTATTGTCACCACAAGATTTAGAAGAGCGCTACGGTCTAGCAAATGGTCAGGTTTATCATGGCGAACATGCGGTAGACCAAATTCTGACCAGACCCATCCCATCGTGCATGAGGTATTCAACACCGATATCCGGACTATATCTCTGTGGGAGTGGGTCTCATCCCGGCGGTGGAATCACTTGTATGCCCGGAGCATTGGGAAGTGAAGCGATATTAAAGAATAGGTAAATGACTCGTGATTAACTATTTTTGTAACGTAACACGTAACAAGTTACACCTGGGAAGGTTTAACTCATTGTTGAGATTGTAATTCCTTCAGATGAAATTATTTATTATGAAATTCGGATGATACAAAGTTTTGTCAGCAAAGAGCTTCAGAAGTTCTTTGAGAAGGGTGATTCTTCTAAAATTAACCCTGGACACAAAAAGAAAATAAGGCGATTGCTATTGTGGCTCAATAATATTCAAACTATTGAGGATGTAGGATTTCCAAATTTTGGATTACATCGGTTAAAAGGAAATAGAAAAGGTTATTATGCTATTAAGGTAAGTGGTAATTACCGCCTAATTTTTCGATTCGAAAACGGTAACGTCCAAGATTTAGATTACGAAGACTATCATTAGAATATGGCATAAACAACAAATACTTTGAAAAATCAAAAAATGATAATGGCAAATGCACCCCATCCAGGGGAAGTTCTTAGAGAGGAATTTATTATTCCCATAAAGCTCTCAATTACTGAATTGGCGAAGGTATTATGTGTGTCACGCAAAAACCTTTCGGAGATCGTAAATGAAAAGACTGGAATAAGTGCGGAGATGGCTATTAGACTTTCAAAAGCATTTGGTACTAGTCCGCAGGTCTGGATTGGGATGCAGAAAGATTATGAATTGTCTAAGGCAATGAAGAGAGAGTCTGAGATTAGAGTTAAGAGACTTAAGGAAATAGGTTATTAACTATTCTTTTGTGTTAAGTCTTTAATGGAGTATGGTCAATTGGAATTTACTTATTGAATAAAAACCCTGATGTATTGTTTGACAAGCAGATTATGGTTGATTATGAGGTCTCTACAGATCTACGATAGACATCCTATCAAAAAAATTCGTTGTATCCTCAGTTGTTTAATAGTTTTTTGAGTTTTTAAATGAATCCAAAAATTAAGAATGTCAAAGAAGAGACCTTGTCTGACAATTGGTACGTCCTCAAGAAATTTACTTTTGACTATCAACACTCTAACGGAGAGTGGAAGACCCAAAGCAGGGAAGCTTATGATCGGGGAAATGGCGCCACAATACTTCTTTATAATAAAAAAAAGGAAACAGTCATTCTTACCCGTCAGTTTAGGTTGCCCACTTATGTCAATGGGAATGCCGATGGCATGCTTATAGAAACTTGCGCTGGTCTTTTGGAAAAGGACAACGCCGAAGATTGTATCCGAAAGGAAACTGAGGAGGAGACAGGTTATAAACTGACTAAGGTTCGAAAGGCTTTTGAGGCCTACATGAGCCCTGGTTCAGTTACAGAGATCCTTTACTTTTTTGTCGCGGAATATGAAAGGGATATGCAGGTAAATGAAGGGGGTGGGGTTGATGAAGGGGAAGACATTGAAGTGCTTGAATTACAATTTTCTGAAGCTCTGAATATGGTACAAGATGGGCGCATAAAAGATGGCAAGACCATCATGTTGCTTCAATACGCCCAGATTAATGGATTGCTATAAGGGATATCA
>JAJCYL010000118.1 GCA_029262955.1 Cytophagales bacterium
CATCCTTTGCCTTGTAGTGTGCAATAGTTGCTTCTGCCTCTTCGACAGTTTTGCAGGCCTTACTCATATTTGACCGCTGAACTTCATCAAACAGTTCACTGAATTTGTTCGCCATTCCAAACTCCAGTATCGCACCAGACAACACATATTGAATGTCGCACAATGCGTCAGCAATTTCCACCAGATCGTTGTCCTTTATGGCTTCCTCCAATTCCTCTAATTCTTCGGCAATGAGATTTACTCTGAGACGACGTCGTTGCTCCGGGGGTATTTGTGGCTTATCCAGGATGGGATGCTGAAATGTTCTATGAAACTCTGAGACGTGATTGAGAGCTTTGGCTTCTTCCATTATGATCATAATTGAGACGCAAGTATAATGGAAACAATTCACTAGATTTCAAATCTACAAATATCAAAAAACAGAACTCAAATAAATTCCAGGTACAAAATTCCAAAGATGCTTCTTCAATTTCTCTAAGAAATCGGTGTTTGTTTTTTGAGGATTATTTATTTGTTTTTTGCCTCGGTACATAGAAGTTACTTTTGGAGCTGACTTTCCTGCATATGGAGCATTTTGACGTATTAATTGTTGGGGCTGGGCCGATCGGTCTGGCATGTGGAATAGAGGCAAAAAAGGCCGGTTTAAGTTATGTCATAATTGATAAAGGATGTTTGGTGAATTCACTTTACAACTATCCTTACAACATGACATTCTTTTCCACATCAGATCGACTTGAAGTTGGTGGCGTGCCTTTTATATCCCATGGTGGCAAACCGAATAGATCTGAGGCGCTGGAATACTATCGGCGTGTTGCGTTCTCCTGGGAATTGGATACCCGGTTGTATGAAAAAGTTGAGAGCGTTGATAAAGATGGTGATAACTATGTAACCAGAACATCCAAAGGCTCCTATCAAACAAAGTCAATAATCATCGCCACTGGTTTTTATGACATCCCTTATAAACTGCATGTCAGCGGAGAGGATCTCCCCAAAGTCCGACACTATTATAATGAACCGCATCCCTATTATGGAATGAAGGTCGCAGTAGTTGGAGCCGCGAATTCGGCAGTTGATGTGGCATTGGAAACTTTCCGAAAAGGCGCAGAAGTAACTATGGTTATCAGGGAAGATGAGATTAAATCTACCGTTAAATATTGGGCCAAACCCGACATAGAAAACAGGATTAAAGAGGGTTCTATTAAAGCCTATTTCCATTCATCCATCACCGAGATTCGTGAAACTCAAATTGATATATCTACTCCAGACGGTCCTTTAACTCTGGACAACGACTTTGTGTTAGCGATGACCGGCTACCAACCCAATTTTGAATTTCTCATTAACATGGGCATTGAAATTGGTACGGACGACTTAAAAACACCTAATTACAATCCAGAAACCCAGGAAACCAATGTGCCCAACATTTACCTCGCCGGTGTAATCTGTGGGGGTTTAAAGACCAATAAGTGGTTTATCGAAAATTCAAGAGTACATGCAGAAGTGATCATCAAGGATATGAAAAAGAAGGTTTCCAGCATTCCCTGAAAATCGATAACCTTAGGAACTATATCCCCATTCGCCATAACGATTTAGATCGTTCAGGTTCTTTCCCTCAGTCTTGCTCTTTTTCCAGGTAGCACGTAGTTTAGCCAAAACTTCAGGTTTTATTAAAAGATAAAGATGAAAATTGCAATCATTGGCAATGGTCGAAAAAGTGAACACGAAATTTATACAAGAATCCCTGGAGCAATTGAAATCGCTGCTCAACACCTTGGAATTAATTTTGAATTAGCTTTTATCACAACCTCACATCTTGTTGAACCCGAAACTCTTCTAAGTCAGGTAGATGGGATTTTTGCAGCCCCTACGCCTTTCGAAGATCTACAGGGATTTTATAATAGCACACGTTTCGCCCGTGAGAACAATATTCCATGGCTTGGAGCCTGCGGTGCCTCCCAACATGCCTGGGTAGAATTTGGAATAAACGAGTGCGGGATCAAAGACGGCTATCACATAGAACAACAACATACAAGTGGTTCCGTGGTTGTAGATTATCTTCCTGATCATTATCGTGTATCAAATGATGGACCCCTGAGTAAGTTCCCAATCAATTTAGAAGACAATTACAACAGCCTTATTGACTATGATAAAAATGAATCCATTGAGTCATTTTTTGCTAATTACAGTCTTAAAGCTGACTATTCTGAGCAATTTAAAGAGGCTGGATTAAGAACAACAGGAACCTTTGACGACAACACAACTCCTTGTCTATTCGAATTAATAGATCATAAATATTTTATTGGTGCACTTTTCCAGCCTCAAATGTCTGAGACTCCCCATCCAATTATAACTGGGCTATTGAAAGCAAGTCAAGGTTAAACCATAAGACAATAATTTCATCTGGGTTCCCATGAACCCTAAGAAAAGGCGAATATTACCTATTTGCGAAGTGAGCGATTATCCTAGTCCTCCACTTTATTCTCCATTCGCTTCCGCTCATGCTCATTGAGGTAGATTTTCCTCATTCGGATATTCTTTGGAGTGACCTCTACATATTCATCTTTCTGAATGTATTCTAACGCTTCTTCTAGTGAGAACTTTCTCTTAGGGACAATCTTAACACTGTCGTCAGATCCGGATGCTCTCACATTACTCATCTTCTTACCTTTCTGAATGTTAATGACAATATCACCAGTTTTGTTACTCTCGCCAATTACCTGACCGGTATACAATTCCTCTCCCGGGTCCACAAAAAACACTCCCCTATCCTGCAGTTTATCTATTGAGTAGGCAGTACCCGGACCGCTTTCAAGAGAAATTAGTGAGCCATTGATCCTTCCCTGAATTGGCCCTTTATAGGGCTGATACTCGATGAAACGGTGAGTCATCACTGCCTCACCGGACGTACTATTCAACATATTGGTACGCATACCAATAAGACCACGTGATGGTATTTCAAATTCGAGGTGTTGAAGATTTCCTTTAGGCTCCATTATTTTCAACTCTCCCTTTCCTTTTGTAGCCAGCTCTATCACCCGACCGGAAAAGTTCTCCGGAACATCTACAACTAAAAGTTCAACGGGCTCCTGACGGATATCATCTATCTGTTTGAAAATAACCTGGGGTTGGCCTACCTGTAGCTCATATCCCTCTCGTCTCATCGTCTCGATCAAGACTGACAAGTGCAATACGCCGCGACCAAATACCATGAACTTATCCTCACTTCCAGTTTCTTCAACCCTTAGTGCAAGGTTCTTTTCTAGCTCTTTAAATAATCTGTCTCGTAAGTGCCTTGAGGTCACATACTTTCCTTCTTTTCCGAAAAATGGGGAATTATTAATGGTAAAGAGCATACTCATGGTCGGCTCATCGATTGGAATCCTGGTCATTGCTTCCGGATTCTCCAGGTCGGTTATAGTATCTCCAATTTCAAATCCCTCGATGCCAGTAATGGCACAAATATCCCCTGCTTTTACTTCCTGAACTTTTAATCGTCCCAAGCCCTGAAAAACATTAAGCTCCTTGATTTTGGTGCGCTTTAGGGTATTATCACTTTTTACCAAACCTACACTTTGGCCCTCTTTTAATGATCCCTGATAAACACGGCCAATGGCAATACGTCCAACGAAAGATGAATAATCTAAAGATGAAACCTGGAATACAGGCTTGCCTTCAGGACTGGGTGCTTCAGGAATTACTTCAATAATTGTATCGAGTATTGGTGTGATTTCAGTCCCCGGATTCTTCCAGTCAGTTGACATCCAACCTTGCTTTGAAGAACCGTATATGGTCACAAAGTCCAGCTGCTCTTCTGTCGCATCCAGGTTAAACATTAGATCAAACACCTGCTCCTGCACCTCATCTGGTCGACAGTTTTCCTTGTCAACTTTGTTGATCACGACAATTGGCTTCAACCCAAGGGCAATTGCTTTACTAAGTACAAATCGTGTTTGAGGCATACATCCCTCAAAGGCATCGACTAATAGCAATACCCCATCAGCCATCTTAAGCACTCGCTCTACTTCACCTCCGAAATCTGCGTGACCAGGGGTGTCAATGATATTGATTTTCACTCCTTTATACTGAACTGCAATGTTCTTTGCCAGAATAGTAATGCCACGTTCTCTTTCGAGGTCATTGGAATCAAGGATAAGTTCACCCTTTTCCTGATTGTCCCTCATCTGACTGGTGGCATGGATAATTTTGTCAACGAGAGTGGTCTTACCATGGTCAACGTGGGCAATTATTGCCACATTTCGGATACTTTGCATAACAGCGTTCAAATTTGCCGCAAAGATAGGGGTAATAATTGACTCTTTTTAGATGGGTAGAAAAAATCCAACTGCTTTGATCCCACTCTTTGCTTTCTATTATAAAAAGATCTATTAGATTTGTTTTGCATCACGAAAAACGGTGAAATGATCGCTTCTTTTAAACCTTACATAACTTGTTATTTGCTCCTCTCATTAAGTCTAATAGCCAATATAAATTTACATGCACAACGAAATGCGAAGTTTGGAAAAGTCTCATTAGCAGATGTTCGAATGAAACAATATGAAAAAGACACCAATGCTATTGCAGTCGTCTTATATGATAAAGGCCATTTTAAATCGGCAGACAGAAAATTTCATAGGCATCAGCGAATAAAGGTACTAAAGAGTGCTGGAACCTCTTATGGAAATATCGTTCTTAATGTTCCTTTCAAGAGTCTTTTTAGGGCCTTCGTCTTCAATATGAAGGATGGCGAGATGGTAAGAGAAAAAATTGAGCCCTCTTCAGTCTATGAGGAGGAAATATTCCAAGGATATTATGTATATAAATTATTCCTTCCTAATGTAAAAATAGGAAGTGTAATTGACTTAGAATACTCCCACCCAGGAATACCTTTCGAATGGCATTTCCAAGAGTTAATTCCAGTTATTCATAGTGAATTAATTCTTGAGCCGACTCGCTATTATGCTTATAATAAGTCATTCAAAGGTTTTGAGGAAGTAAAGCAATTGAAACCCCATCACTGGTTGGCAACTGATGTTCCTGCCTTTAGTCCTGAGCCATTTCTCAATCATTACAGTAATTATATTACGAAATTTGAATTGAATTATTACCGAGATTCGTGGGAAAATGTCAACTCTATACTTTGGGAGAGTGGCGGGTTTGGAGGAGTGTTGAGGGGTTGTTCATTTCTCAACGACAAAGCTAAAGAAATAAAGCAATCTGAATTAACTGTAGAAGAAAAAGTGGCAGAAGCCTATCGGTATATTCAAGAGAATATCAAATGGAATAAATCCTATGGCATCTTTTCTAGCATTAGCTATCGCGAGAATTTTAAAAAAAATCATAGTGGCACTGTGTCTGATATCAATCTAATGCTCGTGTCACTTTTACAAAAAGCAGATATTACAACCTATCCTGTTGTTTTAAGTACACGTGAAAATGGTTTTTTGAACCCACTTATTCCAAGCATAAGAAAATTCAACTATGTTGTAGCTTACGTTGAACATGACAACACCCAAATTCTCCTGGATGCAGCCTCTGAAAAACTAAAACCCGGGGTCTTGCCTACTAAATGTTTGAGTGGTCATGGATGGGTAGTCCTTGATGAAAATGGAGGGAAGTGGATAGATTTAATTTCTGAAAAACCATCCCAAGACATACGATTGATCGATATAAAATTAGATAATCAAGGTCTCCACACCGCTTCGATTTCTCTGTCAAGAACGCAGTATAACTATTTGAATTGGCTCAATAAGTTTGAATCTGTAAGTGATGAATCCAAATACGCACAATTGGTTGAAGGATCTCAACACAAACTCGATATAAATGATTACACCCTTTTAAAAAATGACTTAGGAACGTTGACCTCATCTGAAAAGTTTGATGTTAATATTGACAATCAAATTGATGATTTGGGAAATTCGATAGTTCTAAACCCTTATCTAATGTCAGAACTATTTGAAAATCCATTTAAAGCCGAAAAGAGGAAGTATCCGGTTGATTTGAACTATACTAAAAAGAACAAGACGATTATCTCCATTGAGTTACCTAAAGAATTCATCATTTCTCAATTACCTGAATCAATATCAATGACAACTCCTGATTTAGGAGCGTCCTTCGTATTTCGTGTAATGAAATCAGGGCAAAAAATTCAAATTCAATATGAGCTGAATATCCTCAAGACGATATTCACTGAGGACGAATATCCTGCGTTAAGAAATTTTCACAGCGCCATTATTGATAAACTAAGCGAAGCATTGCAAATAGAAAAAAAGACTTAGGATG
>JAJCYL010000119.1 GCA_029262955.1 Cytophagales bacterium
TAACATTTACGATGGGGATACTTTTACTCTGCTTCAGAGTAATGGAAATAAAACCAAAATCAGAGTTGTTGGCATTGATGCTCCGGAGGCAAAACAAGAATATGGAATAACTGCAAGGGATTACGCACGAAAACTCCTGGAAGGGAAGCAATTAACAGTTTACCTGGAACCCGGAGAGACTTATGGAAGGAAGCTAGGAGTTGTGATCACTGATGCGGGTATACATTTCAATTATGAAATGGTGGCCGGTGGCTATGCTTGGTGGTATGATCAATTTTCTGATGACAAATACCTTGAAGTGGCATACAAAAAAGCTCGAAATGAGAAAAAGGGATTGTGGGCCAATCAAAACGCCGAAGCTCCCTGGGACTGGAGAAGGCAAAATAAGGGGAAATAATGCCAGTAGGCCTTGAACAAAGATTGGGCAAATTTTACAATAGCTTGAATAACAAAGCACTTAGAATAAGTGCCATCAAACCTCCAATAGCGGTAGTTGTAGAACAATCGAGATTAAGAAAGGGCTAAACTGGTAAGGCTACGATTTTAAAAATATGCTTCTCTGTTCTTCAATTAATTGGCTATCAATTTTCTGTTTGTTGCTTTTTCATCGCGGTCTTTTGATTTGCTCAATTTTGTTATCTCTCTTACTTGCTGGATATGATTTGCACTACTCTCATGCTTCAGCATGGAATTAATCCATGTTGATGTAAAACATAACAATAACCTTTTAGCCTTTTACAGATTCTTCTTGAAATCCTGACATATTCTAACTCAAGTCTTTTATTTCTTTTGCTGAAAAAAACAAAGTTGATCTAGCTTGGAAAGTGGACGAAGTTGAGACCAAACCTATACATTATGCTGATTAAATTGAATCAACCACTAAAGAATTAATCCATGTAGCGATACTTACACCTGTGTTTGTAAGACGGTATGATAGTTTCTTTTCATCATTTAATCTAATTTCATAGTAGGGATGATAATTTTGGTTAAAATATCTACTCACATTATTCTTACTTTTGGGTTTGTTTTTATACTCGGGAAAAGAGTTGATTAGATGGGCAATTTCTGTTGTGGTATAAAATGACTTTTGATCAGTTGATATTAGGGACTTTAGAATTGCGCCTTCGAGTGATCTTTTCTTGATGAATGAATTTACAAGTTCATCTCTATTAATTTTTATCGAATGAGACAATGGCGTATGATACCTTTGCTCATATTCATCATAATAATCATTGAAAGTATCATTGTTCCCTATGATTTGAGTCTCATCAAGAGATTCCCTTACCCCTCTTAGTCCCATTTCTATTTGCAGTTTGTCTCTTGCCTTAAAACCCACTTCATTCAAAATTTTGTCATGGCGATCCCTATTAATAGATCTTTCAAAGCGCTTTTGAAAATCAGCCTCCACCCAGACTTCTTCAACATTCCAATTTCCGTTATAACCTGTCTTAAATTCATTGATTTCTTCAGGAGCTCTAAAACCCGTTATTACAATGGGGATGGATTTAATTTTTTCTATATGGTCAAGTATTCTATCAACTACAATTCTTTTGTTTGAATTAAGTGCTTCCAATGCAAAATCACCAATACTCACATTTGAGCCTACTCCATGACGCTCATAAAAGTTTAAATACATGAAATCACTAGCCTCTATATGATAGTAAGAGAAATGTTCTTGTAAGTACTTGGCAATAGTGGTTTTGCCTGCGCAGGTTGGGCCACATATCACAAAAACTACTGGATTATTAAATCCTAACTGTATTCCTGCAGTTTTGAGTGGAACCTTTTTCTGTACCAATCCCTCATTTTGAAAGAAATCCACCATTTTATTAAATACTTTTCTTCTAAAGTCAGATTGATTAGCATGATTAATTTCAAGTTTGCTTATGGGTTCAGAATAACCTTTTGGTACAAACCATTTGTTAAAAGTTTGATGATTTAACCACGGATAATATGGTTGAGTTTTTGTAACGGATTCACTCCCTACAATACTCCCTTCAACTTGGTCATAAAAATGGAGATAGTATTTCTTACCATACTTTTCACGGTAATCAGTGGGCAGCCATAATACAATATCTGACCTTACTATAACTTTTCTATTGTTTCCTTTGACCTTAAGCAAGGTATCAACAACATCAAAAGAATTATCTCTCATCCAGTACTTTATATCAACTCCGGGAATTTCTTCTTCAGGACCGCTAAGTGCCTCAATTATTACAGATGTATCTTCTATAAAAAAGAACTTACTATCCGGATTACTAACATTTTTTTGAAACCTTTCAGAGGCGTTTAAAATGCTTTGTTCTAATAATCTATTTCTATCCTTAATCCTCGGCTCCTCGTACCCTATCCCATAATTCTTTTGCTTTTGGATTTTTATCGTATAATCTCGTACCAAGTACCTTGCATGTGCAAGCTTTTCATTATTTGACGTTATGAAATACAGCTCAAACATAGTTCACTGATCTTCCTTGGTTTCTTGGACTTACAATATGGAATGAGGCGTTTGGTACATTTTTTTTCAATTGTCGAATAGTATTTTTTAAATTTTGGGAAAAAAATACTAAACCAGGACCTAAACTTGACATAGCAATGGAGTTAGCTCCGGCTATTTCAATGCTGCTTATTAAGTTAGTCAAGTCCTTCCCATATAGCCCCCTTTCCTCCTTTTTCCACCTACATTGTTGAATTCGTTCTAATGCTGTTTCGAAACATTCCAAATCTGTTTCTAAAACACTAGACAGAATCCCGTACACGGAATGATAAAGAGTCTCAAACACTTCAGTGTTAGATATTGGGCAAGTTTCTTTAAAGAATTCCTTTTCTTCTTTCTCATTTTTATTGGGTATAAAATAGGGAATACACAATCCGAATTTCCATGCTGGCATATTTAACCTACACAGTAAAAGGGGCGCTTTTTCAATTACTTTTTCTTTCTCACTTGATGGTTCTAGGGTAATCTTTTTCTGAAGAATTCGATTCCCTAAATCAAAGATCAACCCTCCATCAAAATATGTTCTGACTCCAATTCCAGAAGTACCGCCTCTTTTAGATAGCAAAACCAATTCATTATTTGATACCCTATGATTATTGATTATGAAAAGTGATTCGATAGATGCTAACCTGATCATAGTAGTAGTTCCCAATCCATAGTGAGTCAGTACCTCTGATTCTTCAATCATTATTTTGAGGCCGTATGTCAATTTGAAATCATTTCTAATAGAAGTTAGAATACCAATTACTCTATTTAACTCACTATTAGCGAATTTCAAGTTTCTTCTATCTTCTACAATGATCGAGACATTAGCTTCAGAGATAATTTTAATGGAAGGGTTGTTGATAGCAAAGCCAATTCCTCCATTCACCCTATATTCTCCTTCATGCATACCAATCAAAGTGAGATGTATTCGAGGATATGTGGTTATTTCTATCTTATTGGATCTGCTTCCACTCGGTTTCAAAGTATTGAATGTATTTTTTAACAAAAGGGCTACTGTTGTGTGCGTGTATCGCCGGTGTATGTTTGCTTTTTACATCAGGAAAAATAGGACCGACAATTGATTCATCGTCAACTCTGAAAATTGAATGAGTAGGAATGTGATCAAAATATTTAATTTCAAAATTGTCAGGATAGAGTTTCTTAACAGAGTCATATAAACCTTTAGCTGCTTCTGCTTTATTTTTCTCAGCATCATCCAAAAGTTCGTTTGGGTTTGGCATTAAAATTCTCACTTTAACACCACTGGTCATCCTAGTAAGTATAATTTTGGAATTGTCTGATGCTTCATCTGATGTGTCTGCAAAATGTTCTAGGAGCCTTGACCCAGACACTCCCATTACGTCAATGCTTTCTTTTGCATTCCCTAAAACCCGCTCATAATAATTTCTATTATCTCTATCCAGTAGGACATCCACAATTTTTAACTTGTTAACTCTTTCGCTTGCTCTAAATTCTTGAAATTGAATCAAAAACTGAATGATAGCAACAAAAAGGCCTGCAATTAAACTTGCCAAAATAGCTTCCAACTTAACATTGGCACCATCATATCTGATGTAGCTAAACCAAGCAACTAGATTACAGATTATCAGTATAATTAATATCAATCCTGATATTCGAATATTTACTTTTGTCTTAAATATTTTCATCAAATTTTCTCTATCAAGTCGCGAGTTTTCAATAAAGAAAGTAAATTTTGATCAATTTTAGTTAATGGTTTTGCGATTACATCAATAATCCGAATAAGTAGCCTTTTATTTCATTAAATACCAATTATTAGCACCTCTCTATTCAATTCAGCATTTCCATTTTGACGGTTCAAAGCGTATTTATAGTGCATACTTCTCGTGTAAACTCTTTTTTTGAATTTTTTCATTATATTTTGAATTTGCCCAATAGTAGGTACACCCCCCTTTTTATAAGAAAAAACCAAAATGCTATCTTGAAATTTCTCGAACATTATTTCTATAGAGTCTGCCACTTTTGTTTTCGTGAAATCATTTACACAATGCTCATTTTTGAATTTTCTATTTTTCGACTCAAAATCAATCAAATCTGACCATATGTTATAAGACACTAACCCTTCCAAAAAATGATAGCATTTTTGATAATTTATCGTTTCAGATCGGCCATTATTCCCCAAATATGGGGGGTCAAAGTATACTAAATCGTAATTATTAGTGCTCCATTCTAATATATGTTTATTCGTTGCTTTGCATTTTTGATTAGTGTTTATTACGGCTTTATTTGCTTCTTTAACGAATTTTCTAAACTGTGCTTCAAAAGGTTTATCCCATGTCGTTTTATTTCCAAAGTTTCTTTCCACATCTGTTGTTCTCAAATAAAGATTCTTTCTATGGAAAAGATTAAAAGGTCTTTTGGTTAAACAAGCCTGGATAAGGCCAAAATAGGCTATCGCTTTTTTGAACCCGGCTTCTTTAATATTTTCGGAATAGCGGGTGTTAATATTTGAAATTATTTGGTCTAGCCACAAGTTCTCTTCATCCAAATAATATATCTCCTTAAATGTCCTTTGAATAAAAGTATTTGAACTTAACCCATTGAAATTGAGTAATAAATCAATTTCTTCATCTAACAACAATGTGTTTTCGTTCTCTATGATAGCTTTCCCAACGTTGTAATTGAATTTTAATAAATCATTATAGACAACCTCTTTATTCATGCATTTGAATAAATAGCTAACAGCACCAGTACCTCCAAATGCATCCAGAACAGAGTTGAACTCCAAAGGCTTTAAGTTCTTATAAATCCAGGGTAGCATTTTTCTTTTACTACCTTGAAAACGAGTTGTTGGAAATTTATCGAAACCTTCTTTAACCAATTTGATAGATACTTTGATTTAACTGATTCGTGTAAAACTTTAAAACTACAAATACTACAATTAAATCCACGCCCATTTGCCATTCGCACCTCCTCCCCTTTTCCTAAAATGGCAAAAGCGTGTTTCTAATAGTACCTCCAATTGAAAAGTTAGACAAGTTCTGGGTGCCGCACCCACTTGCTAATCTCTCAAATCCTGGCTCAAACCAAAAATGTCAAAAGAGTGCTGAGTAGCTTTTCCTTTAGATTCAAACTTTTGATTATTAGGTTACCTTTCGCCTCCGGCAGGATTTTTATGGCCGTGAATTTCCGAGCCTTTTGCTTCTCCGTTCCTTTCGCAATTAGCGCAGTAATGACCGGGGATTCTGTCAAATAGGGTTTTGTGTGTGTGGGCTAAATAGTGGAGCAAGGAAAAGATACGGTGATACCGCTAATGCTCTCCTTTTCAGGAGTGCAATCAACTTCATAAAATCATCACGGTATCTTTTTGTTGTGGAGCGGTTTACGGCGGGCTTAATTGAGAGAATCCCTATTGGGCATTGCTAACTTTGCCGTAAGGCACCCATATGAGGTGAAGGAAATCACCTGGGGTGGCCACCTTACGACTAATCCAAAAAAACGGGTTAGGGACACATTAACCCCAAAGTTTTAATCCAGAGATGAACTTGAAGTCTTTTGTATTAAGTGTGTAAAAAGGAGTATCATGAACAATCGCTGTAGCAGCAATCAATCCATCCGGTAGACTCAAATTATGGCTTAGTGAATACGTTGACATTAGTTTGATAAACTCATTGCCAATTTCATTATCAATCTCAAGAATCCTTAGCTCAGAAAGATCCCTGTTGATCTGGGTCAACTCTTTTTTATTTAAGGCTCCGTACAATAACTCACCAGCAGTGATGATACTAACTGCTATCTTTTCTTGACCAATGGATTTTAAAGATTTAACTATGGTGGGATTTCCTTTGTAGAGCTCGATTATGATATTGGTATCACAGAGAACTAACTCGCTCTTTTCCATGCTTTTTCTCGTAATTCAGCACCATTAATTTCCCTGTTCTTCCACATACCAGCAGAAGCGAATAGATCATGTTTTCTAATAGCAGATCGCCGCTTAGATGATTTCTCAACTTCTACAAAATCAAATTGCTTCAAAAGCTTTAAGAAAAATTGAAGTTTGCTATCGTCTTTTACGGTCAGAGTTATCTTTTCCATCATTCAAAGATACGATTTTCGTTAATACCTTGTTTTCTAATCCTGCCAACTCTCTCCCCCATCTCATACAGCAAATAGCAAATCTCCTGAATTTCTCCTTTAGTAAACTCTCTTCCGGTAGAAAGTGAAGCATATAAATAACCTTACATAGCAGACGGTTAAAGCTATCCGAATCACCGTAAATCTCATTCATAAAATCTGCCCTGCATAACTTTTCCTATTGCCCGGGCTGTTGTGTATTTACGGGTCAAGATTTTTGTAGGTAGGTCATTAAGTTTTCCAAGAGAAAATGTTAAGAGATATTTTTACAATCGGTTAGCAGGTCATCAAAATTTTTCCTGAGTTCGGTTTTGGAGTAATTATAGATTGGTGTGGAAGGAATTTCTTCAAAGTGGGGCTCCTTGAACTGTAATTTATGGCTCTCACCGAACTGGTCGAACATAAAGAATTCACCTTGATCTAGCTTATAAAACTCCTGGCCTCGATGTTTAGCTTCTTCTCTTTTAGAAACGTTAATTCTTGAATCTCCGGAAGGTATAAAGTTGTCTGAACGGCTGTAGCTTATTTGTTCTTTTTGAATGAGGTCGAAGTAATGTTCGTAGAATTTCGCTGTGTCTGGGTCGTTTACCTTGCCGAACATTTTGGTAGAGAGGTTACTAAGAATGGCTTTCATCACGTTTTCATTGTACATGATTGAAGCTTGAACTTTGTCCTGGAGGCCCCAAACGGTTGCTATGTTAAATGTTCGAAGAGTAGCGGGGGATCTTTGAAAATTGGGAAGCTTCATGGTTGCACCTTCGTCAATTAATAAAATGGATTCATTTTGTTTTCTCTTGGACATTAGCCGTATACTGGTCTGCATTATGGTAGCTATTATGGCTGAATGAACGTTTTCGTAAAGAGGATTATTAACTAAGGTCATCATAGTTGGATGGTCCTTATCGTTCAATTTTAAGGAAAAGTCCGATCCTGAAAGAATGGTAGTTATCTGAGGAGACATGATTTTTTTTAGGGCTGTTGTTAAAGTTGCCTGAACTGCAGCGAATTGTTTGTCAGAGTCCATGCTGTCTAGATATGGTGCAGCCAAAATTTTTGCGTATGTACTTTGCTCAATAAACTTTCTTATGTTATCTGTACTCTGCATTAAAATGATACCGGCTGCCATAGGTAGATGGCATTTATCGGTGTAATCTTCTAGTAATCTCCAGCAAACACCTGATAATCCTGCGGAAGCGGCTTGTGCGAAGAAATTTTCTGCCCCATTATCTCCAGCAACCAAATTCTCCATGAAGACACTCACGGTGCTGTCCATGTCTGCCATTTGCGAAATATAAGAGGGATCTATAGGATTGACTTTGTGGGAATAGTCCGGGTCGGTTGGATAGATTGTTTTAATTGGGATTTTGGAGTCTTTAAAGAAATAGTTAACAAGTTCTGTTAATTCGAAATCTTTATAGTCGTAAATTATCCCAGATAATTGGTTGTCCGCACAATGTTTTATGATTGGCAAAAATCCACTTTTTGTTTTTCCTGAGCCAGAAGATCCGAAAATGGCCATTCCTCTGATTAGGTTGAAATGAAAACTCCCTGAGTGGGTTTCATATTTAACATCGAATTTAGAATCTGTCTTCTGTCTTTTAGAACTCGGATTGATCAACAGTGAGAGTGAAGTACTTAAGATCAGAGTTGGAAATGTTATAGATATTAAGGTGACCGTTATTGAAAAATAGGATTCGTAGAAATGATCGAATAAGAATGCGAATAACAGATGTGTTGAAATGATAGAGATTATCGGAATTGTTGTTTGGTACAAAAAATAGGTGATCAAAGTTAAAATAATGATAGCGCTGACTAAGTAAATAAGTGAGTTGGGAACTTCATTAATGAAGGATAGAAACAGGTTGGTTTGCTCTATTATAAATTCTCTCATGCCATTCCTATTCCTGTGGATTGACCTATTCCTTTTGAAACGGCCATTAAGGTTTTATGTAATAGTTCCACTGGGAGGCCGGCTGGATTCGCCTTTACTAGTGTGGCTACAGCCTTTATAGCTTCTTTTGTGAGTTTACTTTGAAGTTGACTTGGGGTGGTTGGAGCGTAAAGCAGTTTCTGTTGTATTGGATCTTTAAGAACTTTACTAACCAATTTTGTAGCTATTGATTTGGGGTCCAAGCGTGAATTCATGATTGTTTGAGCGAATTTTTCAGCGTCATGAATCTTGCCGTGATGGTATTGAAAACTTTGTTCTAATGGTCGTTGATACCCAAATTTTTTATCAAAAATTGTTTCGGCTTTGTCAACGAATTGTTCACGATTGAAGCCGATTTTCACCTTTTTGCCATTTAATGAATTTTCTCCGCCTTTAGAGTTAGCAAGTGGTGACAATGAAAGGCGTTGTTGCTTGTCTTTGCGGCTTATTACAACGTGGATGTGTTGGTTGAGGCCTGCTTTTTGATTACCTGGAAGAATAATCTGGCCACTAGAATCACGCTGGTACTTATTGTCCAGTTGAGCTAGTTTATTGTCCTTATCAGATGGTTGTAGGGATTGATCGTTTTTGATTATTGTTGATTCTTTACCGATGCGTTGATTGTGTGAAAAAGAACTAGCGTGCTCTTGGTCTTCAGGCTTATACATTCGGGTTTGTTCGAGTTTAGCGTAGTATACCAGATCATTGCCATTCAGGGGACGGCCATCAATAGTTCTGTTAAAGTTTTTGGCGTATTCATCCATTACCGAGCGGGTGTAATCTTTAAGTTTATCCGGATCGCTAATAATGTGTTTTAATTCTGCTTCGCTTGGATTAATGGTGAGCATGTAGAATTTGGATTCGTTGGCTTTAAGCCCTTTATGATTGTGATCAAGAATATTTTGAACCTCATATGGTGAGACATTCTCTTCTGCGTGTGAAAAAAAATATTCTTGATTCTCTACATCCATTCCTATGTTTTCTTTCTCCAGGTAGTTGATAAGGTCTTGGGCAGATCCTTTGTTGGAGGAATATTCTCGGGGAGTATGGATTTTCAGGTACATAAACAACTTTTTAGAAGCAAATCCTATAATAACCATCTTTTAGGGTAGCGTGAAGGGCTATTGCTTCGATGCTATTTTTTTCAGTGACGTATAGCTTCATTCCGATGGGTTTAGTAGTATTTGATAAGGTTGTAAAAAGTTTTGGAGGCTATCTGAAATGCAATGGTCCTTCTCCCCTGCCCTTCCCCTATGACAAGTTTGATGCGGTTATTCTGATCGAGTGAGAATTTTTTATACTGGAGAATGAAAAGTTCTGATGTATTGGGTCGTACTGTAGCTGGAAAAGTATTAAGCGGTCGGTACGGAATAGGGTCATCATCGCCAATAGTGGAAATTGATTTTTTCTTCACTTTGGTTATAATGAATGTGTCTATGGCATCGCTATGAAAGGTGACACTTGACTTGTTTGTAATTCGTAATGAAAGTGTAATCAACTCGTCATTGCCATACAGGTTGCTGACATAAGCCAGTAGTTTTCCCGAGTTAAATGCTTTGCCATGGGATAGCCGGTCAGTAACATAAAAAAGCGTGTCAGCGGGAGTTAAATTAGCTGAGTTTGTTTCTTCTGATAGATGATCAGTTACGGGTGTAGATGAGCTTGTTTGTACGGCTTTTTCGGTGGAAGCGCTAGCTTCTATTTTGATAGAGTTTTCTTCAGATAATTTGTATGAATATTGGGAGATGTTACGGCTATATTCTATGTCTATAAAAAATATGGCACTATCACAAAAGACGGTAAGGTTTGATGGTGGAAATTCTGGACCGGTGGCCAGAATAACAAAGAGATTGTCGCTTTGTTTACTTGGTGTGTAAGCCTGGTCCTCAAGTCCGGGTCGTATCTTAACAATGCGGTGATGCACTGGTAGCTGTACCGTAACGAGCTTTGATGGGCTTATTATGACTTTTTTTGGTATTTGAGCTTGTGTTAAGATCGGTATGATTATAAGTAGATATAGTAGCTTTTTCATTATTTTGAGGGAGCTAGTTTAAAGGTCATTGATGCTGGTAAGTAAATTTTTTCTTTTTGATTGGTCCCTACTTTAGGTGCCAGTGATAGAGGTATATTAAGAAAAGGTATTGTGACAGATGCTCGGGAGCCGGCAGCGTTAATTGCTCTCTCAGCGTTTTTCTGATTTTCTTCACTCAAATCATTAGGATTTTGGTAGGGTAATCCTTCTTTATAATCAGCGTGGTAAACAGAGAGGCGTGCTGCTACATTTCCATCGAAAGTTTCGACCTGATTTATTTTGATAATTAGTCTGTTTGATGACTGAGTGAGAATACCAGTCATTATCGTATTGCGTGGAATGATTTTTCCATTGTCCAATTTGATTTCTTCGGTATTTCTAAGATTGATAGTTTGATCTTCCCCAACGATGATAATAGTGTTTTCAATAAATCGGGCGTTATAATATTTATTGGAAGTTCTTCTTTCTTGCTCTGGAGTTTCTTCAGATGCTAATGGGTTTGTATCTCTATTGAAGTCATAGTCTTTGAAGCGATCTGATTCTTTCTCTGCGACAATTTCTTTCTTAGGCGTTGTCTGGATATTGGCGGTACGTTCTTTTTGTGGTGGCTTGGGTGTTGGTTCTGTAATCTGTTCCTGGGGCTGTGACTGTTTGACTAGCTCTCGCTGTAGACTATCTATTAAATATCGCTGATAGTCTTCAGGAGTCGCAAAGGCAAGTGAATCAGGTATGGCAGACTCACCGTAAAATGGTATTTCAACTTTTTGATCGGGGGTTTGTCCTCCGTCCCTGGCTTTCTGGTAAGCATCAACTTTACTTTCGTATTCCTCAGCAAAGGGTGTGGAATTAGGTAGTTCCGGAGAAGTAAATTGTGGGTTGAATTCTGCTATTTCTGATGAATCTCCATTATCTGAAATAACAACGGTGTAGTAAATAATTATGAAAAGGATTACTAATGCAAATCCGGATGCGAGTAGTAGCTTCTTTTTGGTTTCATCATTCATTTTTCTACTATTTTGACCCAGGCGGTTTCTCTGTAATTATGTATGATAAGGCCTTGACTATTGAGGGGCCAGTTGGCATTTACCAGTGTCATTGAACCAACAGCATTCATACGAAACTGTTCTTTTAGATCAGGCCTTGTCAATGGATGGACTTCAATAATTAGACTGCATTTGAATTGATAAGGTTCTTTAACACCTGTTATTTCAATTGAACCGGGAACGATGGTTGTAGTTTGTTTTAAGGATCTTCTTGTAATATCATTATACCAACCATTGCCAGTATAGAAAGCTTCCAGTTTTTGGCCGTCTTCACCAGATATTAAGTAAAGACCTTTAGCTCTCTGCTCCTTCATGTTGTTCTGATCAAAAGTATAGTAACTGCCATACCAGTTAGCCAAATGTTGTTTCATTTGTATGCCTATAACATTGGATCGCTCAACAAACTCTAAAGGAATAATTTCTCCGTCTGCGCTTAAGGCTAAGGCATGATTCATATTGTAAGTGAAAACGCTCCTGGAATAAATAAGTGCCGAAACTGAAATAATTACTGATGCTATAATTGAGGCTAATACGATGATTCTGTTTAATCGTAAGGATCTGTATATATCGTGTTCGGGATTATTCATGTAGCACTAATTGAAAATTTTATTAACAATTTCTCGGGATCCTTTGTAGAGTTTGAATTTCAACCATATAAGGAAAAATATTAAGATGATTAAAGGTGAATAAACGCCTGGTGTTGGGAGTAGTCCACTGCTAGCTGCGGTATCATCAAGAATTACCTGAGCACGTTCGTATATAATACCGGTAAAGGCGTTTACAAGAAAGTATGGAATGATTAGAAGCCATATTGCTGTATATGCTCCTAGCCAGTTCCAAAACCATTTTTGAAGTTTTGGATGGTATGAGAAAGCAATTGCAATTCCTCCCAGTATTCTAAGGATACCCATGAAGAAGAATCTTTCCGCTACGAAGACCGCAAAGATCATTAGATCAACAAACCATGCAATCGCTTTAGCTGCATAGACTAAGGGATAGGTTGGATCTTTAAGAGTTCTTATGACCAGATATGCCATATCCTTTAAAGTATCTTGCCAGCCCTTAGCCTCTTCTTCTGTAATTTCATCAGGGGCTTGAAGGCCTATATCCTTGGGCTGTACCTGAAAATCTTTATAGAAAGCTTCAACGGCACCCCATAGCAGATCTAGCGCATATAAGATTTGATCATATACACTTATAGCTATAATGAACAAGAATCCGGTGATAAGATCTTTAGGTGATAGTGGACTGGTTTTGTTTTCTTTATCACCTATATAATCCAGGTATTTTCCGTACCATACTATGGTGACAACACAAACACCCACCACTTTAAGTCCAGTGATGATAACAAATATCGATTGACTTGCCAGAAGTTCGTTGTATGCATTAAATATGAATTCGTAATTGAAATTCATCTTTCGAAAGCTTTAAACATTTGTCTCTTGCCGGTGACTACAGCGTAGTGGTCATATAATCTGGTGACATCGTGGCGGCTGGCTGCAACTTCTCTATTCAAATTTGTTAAGGCTTGTAAACGCTCAGCATCATTCATTTTAAAGAAACCGTCTTCCATTATTTGATTAAGGAGTGCGAGGCTTCTACTGGTTGCGTCTATAACGGTAGTGAAATTGTAGATGATAAGGTTAATCTCATAGGGAGTAAATTGTTTGGATGATTTACAGTAATTTATTGCTGACTCTGCACGTTCAAGTGTTTGCTTTTGGTAAGCTATTGTTCGGGTAACTACCTCTATGGACCTAAAATAATTGTTGACTTTGTTAAGTGCATCTTTGGCATCCCTCAAAAAATTTGCAGTTTTCTTGGCTTCTTCTACACCTTTTTGAGCCGCGCTTATTTGTTCTCGACTGTTTTTTATAGTTGTTGCTGTGTTGGTAAGTTGTTGACTTATAAGAGCATGTGAAGTGGGATCTTGAACCAAAAATTGAGCTTTAAGATCAAGACTGAGTAACGTTAGAATAATACAGAGTATAAGTTTCATGACGTTAATTGTTTGTTGTTAGAAATAAATTTATTGATAGCAATTTCCATACTGTCATATTCATTATATAAATCCATTATTTTCATGTGTTCAGGACCTTCAGTCAGAAAGGCGCATCTTACCGCTTCTGCTAAATGTATTCTTAAGATGTTGCTGTGTTTAGCTCTTGTGAACATGAATTCTGAATATTTAGTTATTGCATCAGCACTGAAATTATTGGTAATGGATTTTAGTTGATGATGTTGGTGATTTGTAAATTTGAAGCGTTTTACAATATCTTCATAGCCACCTGTATTATTCAATATGAAGTACATTTGAGTGTTATCAATTATTGATTCTGCGGTTTCATTTTTAGGGAATTGATTGGGTGTTTGCAGAACAATTCCAATGCCGCCTTCTTGTTTTCTGATTGACTGAAATTTCCATTCAAGGGTGTTTAATACGTTAGGGAACTTCATTTGCTTAGCGCACTCGTCATAGAAAGTATAGCCCCTTTTGGTTTTATCTTCCCATATCAATTTGCGGTCAATGGCATTACTTAGGTTGAGTAATATTGATATTAATAGCGGATCGCCTGCCGCTTTGCCAAACTCATTAATGACCAGCCTTTTCCCTGAGAGGTCAATATCTAATTCTTTGGCATCTGAAGGAAACAAGAAAGCGTAAGAGCCATTTCCCACAAATTCGCTACACAGATGAAGGAAGCTTTTTGCATTAAATAAATCGCTATCAATTTCAAGCTTTGTCTCTAATAATTTTTCCTTATTAAGGAATTCAACGAAATAATAGAAATTTGGAAAGGACCTGTTTTCAGAAATGTTTTGATAATAGTAGTTAAGAATTTTACGGATGGAAACTTCTTCTTCATCACTGATTTGTTTATCTCTGAGATAAAGGGTTCTGACAAACTCTACTAGTTCGTTGATTTTAATAATGTTGGGTTCTGTTCCCTTTTCAACATAGAAGGGATTAATACCTAATGGCTTTCCGGGTTCAAACTCCAGGTATACAGTAATGTCGGGATAGAGAAGGGCTAATTTTTTATAAGAATCTCCCAGGTCGTTTATAACAATGTAATAACCCTGATCAAGTAGCTGACTGAAGATTGTGTTAGCAAGTACAGATTTACCTTCACCGGTTGGAGCTACGATGATAAAATTTCTTGCCTTTATGTATTTCTTTTTCACATCCCAGATATCCTTTAATAGTGGCAGATTTGATACACGGTCCGTAAAATAAATACCTTCTTTGTCTTCCCGATAGGATGATATATTACTAAAAAGGCATACTGCTTGTTGAAGATCAATAATGAAAGCATTCCCTTTATCCAAACCTGAAGCATAAGTAAAAAATGAATGGTTGTAAATATTGGCTTGAATATTTCCAGTAGGGTAATATGGAGTGATGTCGAGCTCTTTGAAACGTTGGGTTATTTGGGATTGGTAGCTTTTATATGATTGTTGATCTTCTGCAAAAAAGGTGATGTTGAAATGTGCTTTGACAAGTCTTATTTTGTCATCATCAGCCATTTCATCTATATATTTTTTTAGGTCTTTACTCCCCTTTTTATTATCCGGTGAGAATTGCCTGGTTTGATGTAGGTTATGTTCTAAGGACATAACCTCTTTTTTTAAATCGCTATGAGGATCAAAAAATAGAATTTGATTGTATAGGTGATCGAAAGAGAGTTCTAAACCGAATCCATCAAACATTCCTCGAAAGAACTGATATTCTCCTGTACTCATTTTAGAATCTACAACACTACTGGAGACATTTTCTGGAAGCTGTTTGACCGATTTTATGACGAACGTCCCTACCCTTTTCTCTCCTATGTAGAGTTTTTCATCTTGCCTGATGATATCAGTTACTTTGTCATTTTCAAATCCATTGAAATAGAGCTTTGCTAACCTGGAGGCGTGTCCATCCTGAAGGGGTGCAATTGAAAAAAATGAAGATCCTTTTAGAAATTCTATCGCAGCGCTGATTTCATTTTTAAAGGCCTGGTCTAATTGAATTTGCTTTTTTATTGCCTCTTCAGATGGCGGTTTCTTAAAGGGGTTTGTTATGCTTCCACTTTTTAAATAACGATTACCGGCATTTATAAAGAATATGTTACAAACGTGTTGAGTGTAAATTTTACCTATGGCATTTTTCTTGGTAGCCTTTTGCAAATAAGTGTCAGCAGGCATTTTTTTGCCGTCGTATTCACGTTTTATGTAATAGTCCTGTTTGAGAAAAATGCATTTGGGTAAGTTTTTAAGAGCCCTTACCCAGGTACTATGAATCTCATCCAGTTGATTTTCAGATAGGGAATATATTTCAGGTAAGACTATCCGGTAAGCGAGAATTTGATCTCCGTTTGCTGATTGAGTGAAATTTTTGCTTTCTGAAAGAATGGGAGAATATTCTGAGATGTTGATCATAGCAGGAAAAAGTATCAGTATAAATCATTATGTACTCTTTTGGGTTGTTGCGCATCTCCCATTCGATCAAGAATTCTGCTATTGTAGATATAATTGGATAATACCATAATGGTGAGCCATATGACTAGAGTTAGTAGGGTGCTGATAAATGACTTTGATGAGATGGCGTATATAACACCCATTATAAAAGTACCAGTGGTAATAAAAAAAGGAGTCATGGCCATTCCCATCATGGTAGGCTTAGACTCCATTTTTTTAACGACTTTGTACTTTTTCATATTTAGTTAACGGTTAAAGTAAATAGGAATTCAACCATTGCTACCAGAACTATAGCGCCCGCTAAAAACAATCCTATCATACGAAAGAAACCTTTCCAATCGCTATCGGTACCCATAACTTTTCCAATATTCATCAGGCCACCTACTAGTCCAACAGCGGCTACCACTATAGGATATAATGGTCGTAGTGTGGTTTCAAAAAATTCTCTTGCTGGTGAGGCCAGATCCGGAGATTGTGCAAAAAGCAACATTGAACTAAACATGAATGCAGATGTAAGTAAGATTTCTTTTTTCATTTTTTTATTGTTTAAAAATTGTAATATAGGGCTATAGACCTTTAGGGCTACAAATTTTTTATTGTAAATAACCTTTTAAGAGCAAAATCATCTTTTTCTTCTTTGGCTTCTTTCTCTTTCCCGTTTTCGTTCTTCTTCCGGCCGTGGGGGAATACTCTTCTTAGTACTAAAAAGCATTTGCAAGGCTTCTTCAATTGTGGATTCTTGGGTACACCAGAATCTGCCAGTTGTTTTTTCAAAATATATGAAGTCCAATAACTTGTCAAACGTTTTTTCCTTAACCAGAAAAGACCTTCGACCTATCGCCTCTTCGTCAATTTTAATTTTTGCTTCCTTTTTCTTTGAAGGTGATGAAGTATTAGTATTTGACGGTTGATCAGTTAATGATTCTTTTTCTTTTGATTCTTCTTCTAAAGTGTCGGTTTCCGCATTGCCGGTAAGTTGGTCTAATGCATCACCCGTGATGGGTTTAATAGTGGGTCTTGGTGTGCCGGCTTTGAAATTTTTCTTTGACATGGGTTAAGGCTTTTTGGTTTTAAGAAACCGATCGAATTTGTCGGCCAATTCGGTATCTGCTATAGCTATTTCGGTTGGTTCTTGGTCGAGTTCCTTTTTATCAGCTCCATTAGAAGAAGATTCTTTGCGCTGGTAGATACTCTCTTGGAATTGTTTACCTAAAAATTCATTAGTTAGGTTTTGATAATCAGTAGCGCCATTGCTTTTTTGTTCAAGCTGTTTATCATATGTAAACACATCAAGACAAACAGATTCGTCAGAAGATTCTGCAAGGCTTACACTTGTTCTAATGTAGGTTGTGAAGACTTTACCTTGAGCAACATCCTTGACCTTGTCGGCAGTATCCCTGCTAATTATTTTTCTCTCCTGGTGTTGTACAAAGAATACTCCTCCCAGATCCAAATCGGTATTAAGTCTCTTCACTATTCTTGTCATCATTGATAGGACAGTCTGTAATCCTTGTAGGCTAAAGGAATGTGCTTGAAGAGGTACAAGTACTTTGTTAGCCGCTACCATTGCGTTGATAGTTACGTCATCCATTGCGGGGGGACAATCTAAAATGACATAATCATATTCAGCGCAATTGTTTTTTATATAGTCTTTGAGTAAATTTTCTTTGCCTACTTCACTTACTAGATCTTCAAATTGCGAATGAGCAATATTTAAGGCAAAAGTTGAGAAGGTATTGTCAGCAGGTATAATATGAAAATTTTCTTGATATGGATATGGGGTATGATCTGTTATTCTTAGAAGTGCTTCAAGCACTGTATGTCCTTTAACAATTTCAACACCCAATCCTTTGCTGAGATTACCCTGTTGATCAAGGTCAAAGGCAATCACCTTTTTATTGTGGTGAATTGCCAGGCTAGCTGCTATGTTAGTAGCTGAAGTTGTTTTACCAACTCCTCCTTTTTGATTTGTAATTGCAATGACTTCAGGCATAATGAAAATTTTATAATGAATTAATTTGTAAAGTGAATTTTTTATGAATCGTTAGCTATTCATAGCAAACTGTTGCTAATGTATGTAAAACATTGTAATTAATTACAGTGTATAGCATCAAAAAGCTATTTCTTTCAACTATTAGCTATTAATAGCTAAAGATAATAACTCATAGCTTTTAAGTACATACATTATCTAATATTAGCTAAACATATCAATTCATAGCTAATAATAATAACTCATTGTAATATATTACAATGAATAGCATCGTATAGCTATTCGAATGATTTTAAGAGCTTTTAAAGGGGTTGTTTTTTAGTCTTACAAACAATCCCCCCAGAATGGGGGTATTAAGCCTCTTAGAACGCCTTATTTTCAATGAAGGCTTCCATTTGCGGGTTTCTTCCATCTACCGTAAAGCTATTCCTTGAGAATTTGCCATGATCCTTAAGTATTTTCTGTATTCTCATTAATTCCTTTTCTAACTTTTCACTTCGTATTTGCGCATTCTCAGCTTTTTGGCTGACCTCTTCTAATTCTTCGGAAAGTAATTCGGCACTAAGATCTGTTTTTTGCGGTTCTTCCTTTGATTCAATTACCCCATAGCTGTTTTCCCTTTGCTCTATGGCCATATCAGCCATTAATTTTATCATTGCGTCAATTTTGCCTGCCACAGGAACTAGTATCTCCTTTTCCTGTCTACGAATAAAGCTTATGACAGTATTTTTTAGTTCTTTCATTTCAGCACTTACTTCTTTGACCTCATGAAGGGATGGATCAAAGCCGGTCTTTTTGAAGTAACCAACCATTTGCTGAAATAGCAGATAGTGCTTCCGCTCGTATTTCTTAGCAATCTTTTCAAAAAATTGCTTATCTTCTGGCTTAACTCTTAATGAGGAAAAAGTCATGACGAATTAGAGTAAATGTTACATAAAATCACGTAAATATATACGCGATCAATGATTTTATAACGTTTTGTAACACTTTTGAACATTAGTGTTGCATTCTGTAAATCATAATTAGTTGATTTACAGCAAGATGTATCTATCAAATCACGCTCTGCGTGATTGCATCTTGCTTTCCTTCGGAAACCTTAGAGTGCTCCTTAGCAGCCTAAGGTTGAAGCCTACGCCCGCAGAGGGTGTCTCTTTCTTTTTTGGTTATTTAAAAATGTGCAACATTTGTTTTTTCGGTGTCTGGTGACACGGTAATAATTGTCTTCTAACCTCTTAGTGAGCTCTACAATTGGGGTTTGCTTTGTATTTGTATGCTTTGAGATTCTACTTAAGCAACCGATAAATAGTGATCAGATGGTAAACTAAGTAAGGGAACTATGCAGTAACAGGAGGGATTCTTTGAACGAATAAAAAGGGGGTTAACCCCCTTTTCTACATTACTAATTTGACAATACCAAGGGTGAAACTTACCTGTGCTATGAAGAAAAATAACAATCTCCAGGTAAGGGATGATATGATCTCACTCTTTGCTGTGGATATCTTATCATCTACTCTGTTGAGCAAATCATCATTGGTAAGAGCTTTAATTTCTGCAACCAACTTTTTGGATTGCTGAACCTTCAAACTTCAGTTTAAGAAGCTCGTAAATTCTGATTTCAGTTGTGCACATAACATTACAAATTTAAGCCAAACAATTAATTATATCAGTATGATCAGTTAACGAAGTGGTCCAATCCTCATTTAGGACTGGTTGGAGATAAAAAAAAAGGAAGGTTTGCTATGTTCCGCTAGGAAAAATGGAAAATGAAGACCTCATTTTTTGATTCTACCTTAGTCCGCCTTCAGGACGAAAACCGAAATTTGTGATATGATTGAGTGATAAATGTTATAGAAGGCCACCGACCGTATTGAACGCCGATGGCGGTGGGCTGGGGGCTAGACCCCCATTTGAAAATTTCTTTAAGCAACGAATAAATGGTGATAAGAACCTTTAATTAGGTATCGGGTACTCTGTCCGGGATTGGATCCCCCTTATAATATCTTCTGAGAAAGACACCCGATCGTTTAGAGTAAACATTAATTACACTCCAGGGAATTTTTTTCTCTTCTAACCAGGCAGTGAGTTTGGAGATTTTGTGCACGTGTGGAATGGTTGGACCTTTAGCGCTCCCATTGTAAACCGCTACGCTATAATCGTTCTTCCTTTTAAATTCTCTACCTTGATTTTGTTCTACTGGCTCACTCATGTTGGGATAAATTTATACATATTTTATTTTGGTATACAAAAAAAGGGCTGATCAGACCCTTTAATTTTTTTGATGATCAAATGATTACTATCCTTCACTATCGGCTGAAGCTGATTGTTCTGAAGTTGAATTTCTGGATCCATGAACTTTGATCTTACCTGGTCTTACATCGATGTAAGCTCTTTTTTGGTTTGACTCGTTTTTATCAGTGTATTCATTGTAGCAAAGTTCTCCTTTGGAAGTTATCTCTCTACCATTTTTGAAAAGTGAGACGAAATCTGTACTTGGTTCTTTGTTACTGAAGATTTTGATATCATGCCAGTCAGTTTGTTCAACTTTCTCGCCTTCAGAGTTTCGATAG
>JAJCYL010000120.1 GCA_029262955.1 Cytophagales bacterium
AATCAACCAAAGGAGTAGGGTTGGCAAAATAATGTCATGGGCTGGTACGTGGTAAAAACTAAAGAAAAGAACCGCGGAAAATTCTCTTATGCCCAAATCACTAAGGAAATTAAACGCCGGAATGACAGTCTTCGAAAAGAATATCCATGTAATGCCCGCAAATAGAACAAATCCACTTAATCCCAAATCCATGAGTTTGAATAGTATAAACAGTTGAAAAGCAAAGACAGAATATCTCAATGTAGCTAATGAGATAAATAGCAAAAGGTTGCGGGGTTTTACCTCCTTCAACGAATTCACAATCCGAGCCAGGAAAGTATGGACAATGGTTTCTCTTAAGAAGAGCCAGACAGCTCCTGCCAAAAGAACCAGTGTTAATATCATTATTGATATACCTATAGTAAATGATTGAAGTTGAATCGACCAGCCTAATTCTACCAGGTGAAATATCCCGTATATACCGAAGGATAGCGTAATTAAAAATTGAATGAGACCACCAAGGTACCCAAGTGATATAGTCTCTATTTTTTTTGCAGTTTTAATGTATCCAAGTCGACCGATTTTATCTCCCAGTCCAATGGGCACTATCATAGAAAGTGACAAACCACTTAACACTCCTCTGAAACTATCCTGAAAAGTGATCTTGCTTATTGAGGTGGTAAGAACTTGCCACTTAAGTGCCTCCAGGCTCCAATTGAGTAGGCTTAATAGCAGAAGTATTGGGAGAAAGAAGAGTATCTTTTCCGGAATAACATAATCACTAATCACAGAAACAGAAAGCTTCGAATACAAGTAATAGCCAATAACGAGCAACGAAGCACCCTTAATTATTGGAACGATGCTCGATCTTGCTCTCCCTTTAGATATCATATCGCTAAATTGCAATCATGCCTCATGTAAAACAATTGCCCAAAGAAAAAATCATCCTTGGCATAGATCCTGGCACCAGTATAATGGGATACGGGCTGATTGTGGTTAAAGCTTCACAGTTGGGATTGATCCAGTACGGTGTGATCCATTTGGCAAAGTATGCCAACCACGAAATCAAACTGGGGAAGATATTTGAAAGGATGCTTGGCTTGATCGATGAGTACCATCCTGATGAGGTAGCACTTGAGGCCCCTTTTTACGGTAAAAATATCCAATCGATGCTCAAACTTGGCAGGGCGCAAGGAGTGGCTATGGCTGCTGCACTCTACCGGGATATTCCCATTACAGAATACGCACCCAAAAAAGTAAAGCAATCGGTAACTGGTAATGGGAATGCCTCTAAAGAACAGGTTGCAGCTATGCTTCAGCACCTCCTGAAATTTTCGGTAGCAACCAACGAATTGATGGATGCTACAGACGGTTTGGCTGTTGCGGTTTGTCATCATTTTCAAAATGGGAGATCAAGCTCTACTGGCAAGAGTTGGAAAGCGTTTTTGAGTGAGAATCCGGGAAGGGTGAAATAATTATGAATTATGAGTTTTGGATTATGAATTCAGATTATGCTTAATTAATAATCCAAAATTCATAATTCATAATTCTCTTCATTCATACCTAATCAGCCTCGCCGGATTCTGATTACTGGCTTGCCAGCATTGCCAGCCAATTATTTGCGGTTTTCAACCTTTAGTTGATTAATCTGATCTACAGTTTCCTGCACCCTCAATTTAATAAGCCGCTTGCCGATAGCTTGAGAGGCTAACTTAGGATCACCGTCGTATCCTGTGAGGAACATATTGTCAGAGGCTTCCACGTTTTTAAGCAGTTCTTGACGGACCAACGATGGGTCTGCTCCTAAAGAATATGACACGTCAAATATTCCTGCATGTCTTCCAAAGGCTTCCTCTGGAACACCTATGGCCATCAATGAATCCTGAACTATTGGTCTTCCGGGTGAGCTATAAAAGTTGGAGACAAAATGAACACGTATTTGGGACAGCTCCCACTCCTTATTCAATTGTTCTGACACTTCACTCATACCCTTTTGATTCCCTCCACTATCACCGATAAAAACAATATCCGTGAAGCGGTTACACAAAATTTATAGATCACAACTCATAAATCCTCAACCCCAAACCTTCGTGCCCTCCGAACAGTTTTTACAGATATCAATTTCCGATCTTGATTTCAGAATAGCCTGCCGAAAATTCTGATAAGATTCTCCAAACCAAATCTCCCTGAATGTATTCTGCCCCAAATGTCCCATGGAATGTGTTGCATCTTTATCAAAACAGCATGGCACTATCTTCCCATCCCAGGTCATCACACAAGAATGCCACATTTTCCAACACTGGTCCAACAGTTTATTCTTAAGTGAAAAGGTACCATCCTCATTTTTTCGGTATCGCGAGTATTGCTGGTTATCTGGAATTAGCGGTGAGCCGTTTTCGAAATCATAGATTTGAGCAGTTTTGAATTTGACCTCGTCTACCCCAATGGTTTTTGCCAGGGCTCTAATCTCATCCAGTTGATGCTCGTTTGGCTTCACCACCAGGTATTGAAATACAAGATGGGGAGTATTTGATTTCAGTTTTTTCTTCCAATAGACCAGTCGCTCTGTTCCATCGATCACTTTTTCCAAAGACCCTCCTACTCTATATTGTTCGTAGGTGTCCTGCGAACTCCCATCAATTGATATGATCAACCGATCCAGTTTTGATTCCACCGTCTTCCGGGCACTTTCATCACTCAAAAAATGAGCATTTGTTGAGGTGGAAGTATAAATCCCTTTTTTAGACGCATATTCCACTAAGTCGAAAAATTGTTGATGCAAATACGGCTCACCTTGAAAATAGAGTAACAAATAGACCAAATGTTCGTGTACCTGGTCGATCACCTGCTTAAATAAGGAGAAATCAAGCATTCCGGTAGGCCTGGTGAAATCCCTTAACCCACTGGGACATTCGGGGCACCTGAGGTTACATGAGGTGGTTGGCTCTATTGACATGCTGAACGGCAGACCTTTAATTGCAACTTTCTTTGTTGCTTTCGAGTAATAGTAACTGGATAATATTTGAAAGGCATTAATGGTCTTCCTAATATTCAGTTTTGTTACCAAATTCAAGCCGTCTGTCATCCAGTTACGAGGGTTTGGACACAAATCACTGCTATTACCCAATCCCAAACCAATTTTTCACGTATTTTTATTAACTCCTTATTCGAAATAATAAAAGCAACAAGGTGAGCGAAACTAAAAACTCTAAAAATATCATCAGATTACCATTTCTATTAGCCGCAGCAATAGCAGGTGGAATTTTGATTGGTGCGACTACAATCAATTCAGGTAGTAAAACTGGCTTGACCAATGGCGTAGACAAATTCAGAGAGATTATGAATTATGTCGAAAGAAACTACGTTGATGATGTCGATTCAGAAGAATTAATTGAAACGGCTATTACCAACATGCTCGAAAAGCTGGATCCACATACGGTCTACATTTCAGCAAAAGACATAGATATCTCCCGCTCTCAACTAGAAGGCAAATTTGATGGAATAGGTATCGAATTCAACATTTTTAAGGATACCATCTATGTGGTGGCTCCATTAGGCGGAGGCCCTTCGGAAAAAATTGGACTAATGTCCGGAGACAAAATAATCACTGTGGATGGGGAGACCGTGGCAGGAATTGGAATCAATAATCGTGGTGTATTTGATCGACTAAGAGGACCCAAAGGGACACCGGTTGATGTGGGCATTAAACGAAAAGGAGATGCTGAGCTCATCGAGTTTGAAATAATACGGGATAAGATCCCACAAGCATCAATCCCAGTTTCTTACATGATTGACCATGAGATTGGCTACATCAAAGTAACCCGATTCTCAGCAACCACTTATGACGAATTCAAAGGTGCGCTCCGGAAATTAGGTGGAGAAGGCATGACGAAACTCATCCTCGATTTGACTGGCAACCCGGGTGGCTACATGGACCGGGCAGTAGATATGGCGGATGAATTCATCAGTGGTGACCAAATGATCGTTTACACTGAAGGTCGGGAATCAAGATACGACTCCGAGCATAGGGCTCAGAAAGTAGGCGAATTTGAAAATGCCGCCTTAATAGTACTGATCGATCAGGGCAGTGCCTCTGCATCTGAAATTGTAGCTGGTGCCATTCAGGATAATGACCGTGGATTAATCGTAGGTCGCCGATCATTTGGAAAAGGATTGGTCCAAATGCCTATTAGCCTACGGGATGGTTCGGAACTTAGACTGACGATTTCAAGGTATTACACACCAAGCGGACGGTCGATCCAAAAGCCATATACCGATGATCCTGAAAAATATGACGAAGACCTTTACACCAGATATGAGAGTGGAGAAGCATTTAATAAAGACAGTATCAAGGTTGATGAGGAATTGAGGTTCGAAACTTCCAAAGGAAGGACAGTGTATGGCGGTGGTGGAATAATGCCAGATATTTTCGTCCCACTTGATACGTTAGGCTCCTCACGGTTCCTCACCAGGCTGTTTACCAGCAATACCATCGGTGAGTACGTTTTAAAATATTACAACAAGAACAAGAAAAAACTGGAAGCCACTGAATACAGTGACTACAAAAATGACTTTGTAGTCGATGAATCGATGCTAAAAGATCTGGTCAAAATAGCTAATAGTAATAAGGTCAAATACAATGAGGAGCATTTTCAATATTCCAAAGATCTGATAAAGCTCCATTTGAAAGCTCAAATCGCCAGAAGAGTTTGGGATAACGACGGTTTTTATCCCATTTTCAACGAGACTAATGAGATTTTAAAGGAAGCGCTCAAACAATTTGACCAGGCAGAAAGACTGGCCAGAAATTAAACAGAGTTTTCCCTGTGAAGCAATTTTGCATTCAGGTATGAGATTACTGGTCTCTCAATCCATTTATAGGATACGAGACTTAAAGTGACCAGGATCGCGATAACCAAATAGGCCGAAACTATTGGGTTAATTCCGGCATTAAAGGTCAGCATATAAACCGCACCAATGCCGAGGTTCTGGTGAATGAGATAAAGCCCATAACTCGATCTCCCAACTTTAACCGTAAACCAATGATCCATAAACTTTGGAAAGGGGATTTTAAATGTGAATAATGTGAACAGTGCAATGATAAAATTCAGGGCCAGGAAGCTGTACTTATCTCCTCCCGCATTTATCCGGAGTGATTCCAGGTAAAATACCAGGACCAGATAAAGCACCATCCTCGGGTTCCATTTCTCGTCATAAACTTTAAAAAACAAGATGCCCAGAGTGAAGTAATTGATCCAATCTACAGGCAAGAAATTACGAAGAGCCATATTAATTGACCATAGTGCCTTGGGCATGGGAATGATGTGCATCCAGGCATTGAGAATCACCGTAAATATTATCCAGTTTCTGAGAAAGTTCCTTTTATCCAGGAAATACAAAACCCCAACCCAGATATAAAATCGCACTTCAT
>JAJCYL010000121.1 GCA_029262955.1 Cytophagales bacterium
TGTGAACTTATCAGCCTGACCGTCACCATCTGTATCTTCAAGAATGGTAATTCTGTCCTTACCCGCATTATTAGGGAAAGGGTACTCGTTTGACTGGGTAAGCCAGACTCGACCTTTCGCGTCAAACGCGATATTGAGAGGTTTTCCAATATCTGGTTCTGAAGCGAATAGCTGGACTTCAAAACCCTCTGGCAAAATAAAACCAGCCATTTCTTCAGCTGGTGTTAGTGCTTCAGTGGTTCTGATATTCTGACTGAATTCTCCTGCCGGTGTTGTCAATTGATTTTTTTTCGTATTACATTGACAAATTAAAAGACTCGTCAATGTTAGGGTAATCACTGTTTGGAACCTCCCCCATCTATAATATTTTATTACTTCCATTGCGTGTTTTCGGATAACTTCCATCAGACTTTTTCCCACTTTAACTGTGCCATTTGTGTACCCAACTGAGGATTATGATTAGAAGAAACATATTCTTTCCCATCAACCTGGAGAATTTCCGGTGCTCCAGCTTTAAGTACTCCCACATACATCGACTGGGATGATTCTGTTGTCAAGCCAAAATCCAAAGGATTTTCGCTTCTGTAAACATGGGATCTTGCTTCAGTATAGCTCTCGGTAACTATAAGGTAGTAGTAACCTTCCCTGTATACCACATGGGGACATTCATGCTCCCATGTAGTTTCACCGAAAGTAGCATCGTGATGGACCAGCTTATATCTAGACCAATTAATCAAATCCTTGGATGTCCGAACAAATATTCCTCCAATCAAGTGGTTTTGTTCGTCCCCTGAATAATAAATATGCCATAGGCCATCAATTTTAATCAAAGACGGATCCCTTGTTTGGCCTGGACCTACAAATACGCGGCTAAACCCGTTTTCATCTTGATGACGTTGCCAATCAACTCCATCTTCAGAGGTCATTAGACATATTTGCCCTTCTACCTTTCGCATACCCAATGAAGGTGGATTCCCGGAAACAGAGTTACCAAACTTGTCCTTTCCTGTACTATGACCACCATAGAACATGTAGTATTTCCTGTTTTCTTTAACAATAAATGGTGACTGCATCCATTCTTGTCCATACCAGTCATCTATACATTCTCCCGCATCGAAATTGCATCTTAGTATTTCTCGGGTTTCTTCCCAGAGACTGTCTTCAAGGTCTTTGGTACGCCAGTGGTAAAGTACCCGGCCTACATCGGTGTTGCGAACACAGCCCCAGAGATGCCAATAACTATCGGGACTTTGGAAGATATGGTGATCCACTGGTTCAATTTTACTAAGTCGGCTGCCCAGGATCTCACCATAATCATCATATTGTTTATCAGTCCTGCAACTAAGTCGGCGACGATCCGCCACCAACCTTTCTATTTCATCAGGTAATGCCGGCGAGAGGTCTGAAGGGGCTGCCCCTATCAGCCACCAATCACTGGCTATATAAGGCCTAAGTTTTCTCTTTTTATCAAATTTTTCAACCAACTGTACTTTTAAAGGAACAATCCAACTATTGAACGTAGGGGTAAGCCCCAATACGGCAGAATATTTTAAGAATTTACGCCTGTAATTATCTGGTTGGAAGGTTTTTTCTTCTTTCATTTCCAAGGAAATTGAACCATAGTAATCAGGCAGGTATCCACCTCAGACGAGACATCTGGGTTCCTGCTGCCGGATCATGGTTGGATGACACATATTCAACCCCTTCATCCTGATATATCTCTGCTGCTGCAACTGCCAATCTTCCAACATACAAATCCTGGGCAGATTCTGCGTTAGTACCAAAATCCGTCGGGTCATCACTTCTGTAAACGTAAGTACGTGCCTTCCAGTAGCTTTCAGTTCGGAAAAGGTAGAAATATCCCTCACGGTAAACGACATGAGGACATTCATGATCCCAGCTTGACGGGCCGAATGTTGGATCTCTATGGGCTACTTTATAGTCAGACCAATTGATCAAGTCCTTGGATGTACGAACGAATACTCCACCCCTATTTTTTAAATCACCATCTTCATACCCGGCATAATACATATACCACGTGTTATCTACTTTTATCAAACTGGGGTCCCTTGTTTCACCTGGTCCAACGAAGAGCCTACTTAACCCATCCTTGAACAAATACCTTTCCCATTTCAGTCCATCGTTGGAAGTCATCACACAAATTTGGGATTCAGATTTAAACATATCCTCAGACATTCCACTAGCTGGCACTCCGGAAGCATCTCTCCCCGTGCTATGACCACCATAGAACATATAGTATTTCCCATTTTCTTTAACAATGTATGGAGATTGGATCCATTCTTGACCACGCCAGTCATCAATACATTCACCTACTTTCGGGTCACAACGAATGAATTCATTGGTTAGCTCCCAAGGGCTTTCTGTTAGACTGCTGGCTTTCCAATGGTATAATATCCTTCCATATCCAGTTCCTCGAACACAACCCCACAGGTGCCAATTACCATCGTCATCTTTGAAAATATGGTGGTCTACCGGTTCAAAACGAGACTTTTTACCAGCTTCTTTCTTAGCATACTTCAGGCAGTCCTCCTTAGACATTCCGAATGCCTCACAAATTTTATCTATCTCTTCCTTACTCTTTGGTATCTCAGCAGGAATTTCCTTACTGACAGAAGGAGGCGGTCCTACTAACCACCAATCGCCGTAGAGCTCAGGTCTCAGTTTCCTCTTTTTATCGCCGGTAGTTGAAAATACCCCTCCGAAGGACGGGTTTAATCTACCAAATATTAAGCCACCTACTCCGGCAACCAACGTACCCTTCATAAATCTCCTTCTGTTTGAACTCGATTCTAAAGCTTCACAAGTAGTTTGGCCCTTTCCGTTTTTCATGAATTAGTAGTTTTTAAAGTTAATCTAAAGTTAATTCCTTGTATTAAAACAAACTCAACACATTAAGGTAACAAAAGAGACCCCTATGACAGGATCTCTTTTCGACATTATGAACCTATATATTAGTATCCGGGGTTTTGATCCGACTGAGTGATATCTGCGTTGTTGTTAATTTCATCCTGCGGAAGAGGCCAGAACAACCTGGCATCATTAAAGGTTACTCCAAACGCAGCTTCAATTGCTTCTTTAGCTTTTCCTGTCCTTTTCAAGTCAAACCATCGCCGTTGCTCATTAATAAACTCATATGCCCTCTCCATGATTACCGCATCACGGAAATCCGTAATACTCATCCCTGCCGGGTAGTCATCAGGTGATACTGAGAATGGATCATGACCATAGGCTCTTCTCCTAATAATATTCAGATACTCGAGAGCCTGGGCGGTAGGCGCACCCGCTGACATAGCAGCTGCTTCTGCATATATCAGGTAATTTTCAGTAAAGCGCAGATAATAACGGGAAGTAGAATGTGATCCATCAGGTGACGATATGATCTTTTTGAACAAAATGGGACTGGTCTCCGGAAGTGCAACTGTATCCCCATTTGAATCAAAATACTCAGTATACAAATTAAAACTTTTCCGCAAATCGTTATCATCCCAAGCATCGCCAATTATTGTGGTAGTTACCGGTAGTGTGGTGAAAAATCCTCGAGAATTTTCGTTAAATCCGGGAATATTTGATAGATGCAATGTTGCGGGATAGCTGTCACGGATGGTTGGCGAAAAATGAATCGACATTACATCTTCTGAGGTAGGCCGTTCCGCGAAGATCTTGTAAAAATCATCAGGTTCTGAGACAGATATGATGGCATATTCACCGCTGTTTATTACTTCTTCTGCTTTCGTTGCAGCTAAATCCCAGTTTTCCATCGTCAGATAAACTTGTGCCAAAAGCATCTTAGCAGTCCACCTGGTAGGACGACGTGTATTGTCACCAATCGAGGTCGGCAGATCAACTTCACTAACTTGAAGATCAGCTATTATTTGTGTATAAATATCTGCTTCCGGCATTCTTGGCGAATCAATTGAACTCAAATCTACGGTAGCTTCTAATCGTAACGGAACCGCACCATAAGCTCTCACAAGTATGAAATATTGCCATGCCCTCATAAAACGGGCTTCAGCCAGCAAAGCACTTTTGCTGTCTTCATTCATCTCAATGTCCGGCACATTTGCCAGCACAGTATTAGCGCGTTTGACCGCCAGATAAAGGAGATTCCAAAAATAATTTTGCGCTCTGCCAATATGAGTTGGATCCATAGGCTTATCCCAATTACTAATTGATGCCCAGGAACCACGCCCTTTACCAAAATCAGAATGTAATTCTAAGAATTGATCATTCCAGGGTAGCTGTTGATCCACTTCATAAATTCCCCGAACACCTGCTTCAGCATCTGCTGCAGTCTGCCAGAAATTAGTGTTTGAAACAAAATCCTTTGGCACTTCTTCCAGCGAATCTTCGCAAGAAAGAATAATTAATGCCACCGATATATATGAAATAATTTTTTTCATGATTCTATAAATTAAATGTTTTAGAAACCTAGGTTTATACCAACTGAAATAACCTTAGCGGTAGGGTAAGAAGACTCATCAATTCCTGTCCTTAAACGGCTCCCAATAGACTGCGAATCAGTCCCCGTGGTATTTACCTCTGGATCAAGACCAGGATAGTTAGTCAAGGTAAATAAGTTAGTTCCAGATACATAGACCTGCGCCGTCCTGAACCAATTTAAACTAGCAACAGGTATATTGTAAGCCAATTTGATCAGTTTTACACGCAAGTAACTGGCATCTTTAACATACCTGTCAGACACTTGCTGAGTTGATGCAGAGCTGATTGTCGGATACTTTGCATTTGAATCCGGATTTTCCGGAGTCCAGTAGTTACCAAATAGATCCGCGAACTGGTTGTGTCCCCTTTGGTACGAGTTCAAATGAACTCCAGCAGTTTCCCAGAAAAGATCCCGACCCTGAACACCTTGTATAAAGACATTTAAATCAAATCCTTTATAGGAAAATGTATTGTTCACTCCATAAGTAAGATCAGGATATGGGCTTCCTAGGACCACGCGATCCAAGGCATCAACCGTCCCATCACCATCAATATCTACGAATTGAATTTGGCCTTCATCATCTAATCCATCCTCAATTCTTCCGAAGAATACTCCCAATGGTTCTCCTACCCGAGCGATGTTAATAGTTGCGTTGAATGGATGTGAATTGTCATTTCCAAAAATATCACTGTCACCAGCGATCTTTGTGACTTCATTTTTGTTAGCTGAAAGCTGACCGAAAACACTCCATTTGAAGTCATTACTTACGACTGTTGCTGCAACACCAAATTCAATGCCCTTGTTCTCAACTTCTCCAATATTCTGAAGAGCTGAAGAAAATCCTATTGAAGTAGGTAGCGGAACAGATGCGAGTAAGTTATCTGTTTTCTTTTTATAATAGTCAAGTGTGAATTCCAACTTTCCGTCCAATACAGTCATATCTAATCCAATATCAAATTGTGTAGTGGTCTCCCATTTCAAATTAGGATTAGCCAATGCTGCCGGAGCAAATCCGACTTCATCAGTTTTGCTGCCCTGAACCAGTCTAACAGAAGTCAACCTGTCTAGTGATTGATAAGGGCTTAAGGCAGTATTTCCAGTTATACCGTATGTAGTCCTCAGTTTAAAATCATTAATAAATTGGACTGAGGACATAAAGGGTTCTTCCGAAACCCTCCAAGCGAATGCAGCTGATGGGAACGTACCCCATTTGTTATCAGCACCAAACCTCGATGATCCGTCTGTCCTTATACTTGCGGTAACAAGGTATTTATCTTTAAATGAATAATTGGCTCTTCCTAGCCATGAGAACAAGGTCCATTCTGATATACCATTATTTGGTGCAGTAATAATCGAAGCTGCTCCCAGGTCGAAATTATCCGTTGCATTATTGCTAAGGCCTGAGACGCGGGCGGCGGCAAATCGGCTCTGAAATGTCTGGGCAGTAAAGCCACCAACCACACCAATCTTATGATCATCATTTAATGTTTTGGTATAGCTTAGAATATTCTCATTCAAGAAGGAGTTTCTATACGAGTAACCATCTTCAGCAATTCCTAAATCATTGGGGAATAAAACAGGAACGAATTCTTCATTAATTGTATTGGCATATTCAAGGCCGAACATTGATCTGAATTTCAACCCCTCAATTATATTAAACTCCACATAGGAGTTTGCCAAAACTGCATTCGACAATGACCGGTCCTTTTTATTTGCATCAACCAAAGGATTATTTACATCAAGGCCAACGAACGAGTGATCTGGTAAATCTTTGAACGTTCTAAAATAAAATTGTCCAGCACTATTTAAGGGATCTTCCAAAGTAGGGGGTGCAGACAACGCATCGGTATATACCCTGCCTCCAAAGTTGCCATTATTCACATCAAGGCGATTAACTTCCCTACGGGACAATGTAGCATTTAGACCTATACTTACTAGTTTATTCACTTCATGATCTAAGTTGAAGCGGAATGAACCTCTTTTCACGCCTGTATTTATGATCAACCCATCTTGTTGATAATAATTTGTCGAAAATGCATACCTGGTCGATTCAGATCCTCCCGAAAACGTGACCGTATGACTCTGAATAGGAGCTGTTCTGAAAATTAAATCCTGCCAGTCAGTACCCGGATTTTGAACGGTATCCAGATCATAGAAAGGAGTTAATCCTTCATTTTTAGCAAATTCATTAGCAACTGTCGCATACTGTCTGGCGTCTAAAACCTTGTACCTGTTGATTTCGCTTTGTACACCATAATAACTGTTAACTTCAATTCTACCGCTCTCTCCCTTTTTACCTTTCTTAGTGGTGATTATTACTACTCCGTTTGCTCCTCTCGATCCATAAATGGCTGTGGCAGAGGCGTCCTTAAGAATGTCTATGGATTCAATGTCCGAAGGATTGAGATAGTCGATTGCTCCTGTCATTGCAAAACCGTCAACAACATATAAAGGATCATTGCTTCCTATCATTGAATTACCCCCACGAATCCTTACTTCCATCCTACCTCCTGGTTCACCAGAGTTTTGTTGTACGGTGACACCAGCGGCACGTCCATTAAGAGCCTGCTCTACATTATAGACAGGCACGGCTTCCAGATCTTCGGTCGTGACTCGAGATACCGATCCCGTTATGTCTCTTTTTTCTCGTGTTCCATACCCAACCACAATTAATTCACTTAATTGAATATTATCTGCGATTAGAGCAACGTCAACAACCGATCTGCCATTAACAGGTATTTCCTGGGTGAGAAAACCCACATATGAAAATACAAGAGTGCTGTTTTCATCAGGTGCAACAATTGAGTATTTACCATCCGCATCGGTGATAGTTCCCAAGTTTGTTCCTTTAACAACGATATTGACCCCTGGAAGTCCGGAACCGTCGTTCTTATCGGTAATATTACCAGTCACGGATATTTCATCTCGAGTCTGGTTGAATTCCGTTTCAAAGTGCAGTTCAGCATAACTTTTAACAGGTACCGTGACAAGGCATCCAAATAAAATAGGCACACTACAATATTTGAAAAAATTCTCGCATTTAGAATGTAAATGTTTTTTCATGAGCTTAGATTTTAGTTAGTAATCATTGATAAGTAGCTCGAAGATCCCCATGTAAGACCTTAAACCTTTTTCAACATATGAAAGTTAGACATCATTTTAATCCATAATTGAAAGTGAACTAGCTATTAGCCTAACTATTTTAGCATGATTATGACACTACAGGTTTAAATTGGATTAAAATAGTGGAGTATAATAATTTATGGCCCTATTGTGGTTTTCAAACGATTGCAATCGTTCTGATTTGAAACCATAATTTAGTTTTTATTAAATCCCTGGGGATGGACAGGAAGGAGAGTTCTGCTAAAAGTTTTGCCTTCCATTTTTTCAACTCTTTTCCTGATACCAAAAATTCTTGTTAATGCCTACCTAACCAAACTTGTTGTCAAAAATTGGTTTGACATTTTTTAGCCCAATATTTCCAAATTCGGTTTTGAGGATGGAAAGGAGATGAAGTTGTTACCAATTTGAGAATCAAAATCAATTATGCAATTCACCAATGTTAAAAAAAAATTAATCGGTTAAATTACTCACGTTCAAAACTGAAACCAGTATCAATTTCTAGTTTCGGCATTGATCTCTTAAGTTGACTAATGCCATTCAAGGTTGTTGAAGTCTGCCAAAGAAAAAGCTTTTTAAGAGAATTAAGCTTGGATATAAACTGTAGCCCTTCATCACTAATTTTCGTGTCAAACAAGTTTAGTGATTCTAAATATTTTAACGCCATTAGGTGTTTGATTCCCTCATCTGATATTGGATTATTGTTGAGATGGAGCTTAGTAAGACCAATAAACTGACCAACCAATTTCATATGCTCATCCGACACCTGCTTATTTCCTAAATCGAGCCATGTGATATTGGCTTTTATCGGTAGCAATTCAGCAAGTAGTTCAGCGCTTAAAATAGAGATTTCTTGAGAAGTCCTGACGGATAAATAATTACTATTCCGAGCCAAGGGCATCACAATAAACCCTTTTTTCCTCAGACTTTGTATCTGTGAAATATTTGCGGCTTCAACTTCAAATATTTCAAAGTAAGGCTTTGGATTTGGGTCATAATCAAAATCTCTTAATAAAAAATTTTCAATATCTTCAAAAATAGGCATGTCTGGCAATCTCACTTCATAAGAGGCTCCACCGTCAATCCACCACCTTATAAGACTTACTTCACCAAATGATAAAGGTGATGTTTTAAGAGGCATGAACTTGGGGTGATTGGGAGGTAAACTAATCCTGCGGAAAAGTTCGCTTCCAAATGATTTACCTTCTTTAATTATCGGGCCATTTTCACCTCCTTCTTTGACCCCCTCTTGTGTAGATAAAACCAAACCTCCTTTGATTTGAGTCCCATTATGGCAAGGAGTACATTTATTCAGCAAAATTGGGGCTATCATGTCTTTAAAAACTACTACAGAATCCGGGTTATTAGGCAAATTATATAGAACTCCCAATTCATCTGTAACAAGAAGATCTCGTATAAATTG
>JAJCYL010000122.1 GCA_029262955.1 Cytophagales bacterium
TAAATACCTAACTATGAAAGTTAACAATGCGATTTATTACTTATCTACTGTAGTTGTTACCCTCACAATGGCCATTGGTGCTGGTCTCTACCTTACCTCAAACACCAGGATTGTAAATGTTTTTGGTAATGAGATGATTAATGGAGACAATGCGATTGGTTTCCCAGGCTGGCTCATTCTTCCAATGGGTATTGCTAAACTGTGTTCAGTGGTTGCATTTTGGGCACCCATTCCGAAGGGGCTGAGAGAGTGGGCTTATGCGGGAGTTTTTTACAACTTATTCTTTGCGGTAGGTGCACACCTTTTCAATCCGATCAATCCGAATGATAGTGATTACCTGGGGGCGTTGATACCACTTTTGTTCCTGGTAATTTCAAGATACACGCTGTATGTTAAGGAGAAACCCCGATAAAGTCATCGGGGCACTAATTTAATCCTTTACATATTCATGCATTCCCTAACTTCCATCGTGGTTGTTGGGTTTTGTAGTGCTGGGCAGGATTTGGATAAATCAACAGCTTCCTCCAATGAGTCTGCATTTACGATCAGGTAACCACCAACATTTACATTGCCCTCTTCATGGCGACCATCCTGAACTCCTGAAGCAGAAACTACTTTGCCACCACCGGAAAAAGGAAGGCCATCTACCAATTTGTCACCAAGTCCACCCATATATGCTCCCCAGCTTTCCATAATTGCACCCCGTTCCTCATCACTAACACCAACCATAGGATCACCCACATTTCGTATTAACATCACAAACTTTGTCATAATCTTTTTATTTAGTTACAATTTATTGCTAACCATTGACGAGTTGTGGTCGAACCTCTGGACATCTCATGGTCTTTTAGTTATATTTTGTGTATTTAAGGATTTGGAGTAACTCCTTTGAACATGGATAATTGGCGTCTTCCCCAATTGGAGGTTATCATCACAAATGCCTTTGATGAGTAAATAAAGAGATAAAGCCCTATCTAACCACAAGCCTTCTATAAATGATGTAATACTGCTACTACCTGTTTCTGAACAAGATCCATCGCCGGTGGTATTACGATTGTTCCCAGCCGCTGCCATTCCACTGGGTTAATTTAATGAACAATATACAGATTACGAGAAACCTTTCATTTCTAGCTTACTTTGATTGCCGGTTAAGCTCCCACTTATCTACACCATCGATAAAGCCCGGGCAGTAATGCTCGTCAGTTTGGTTTCCGGTTAAGATTGCCCACAGATGGGGAATGGATCTCATTTCACAACCAGGTGTTCCAATGATCGAAGCTATAAGAAACGAAATACCAAGATGACCAAAAACGTAAAGTGGTAATAAGAATATGAGATAGCCGGATATCAGCCCCCAGAATGAATGCTCAACAATATTGCCGTAGTAAACTGAAGCAAAGAATAACATGAGAAACCATGATTGGGGCTTACTATGCAATATTTTACCAAACCCAATGTTAATGACCGGAGGCAACAGAAAGAATGCCATCAAGACCATAAACCATAATATTGATTGTTCAGGCACATTAAATACATATTCCTGGTAATTTCTAAATACCTGAAGAGTCGCATAAATACAAATTATTGCTAAACCAAACCTTACTATTCGTCCAATCCAACCGGGTCTGGTCAAGGTGCCAGCCGATTCAAAATTATAGTCTTTTACTTCACTCATAGCACTTCGTTTAATCAGCAATTAAGATATGATTGATAGAGTAGGAAGAGCAGAGAAAGGGAGGAAGTGTACAATTCAGGGCCGATTGGGAAGGTCAGAACACCCCAAAATATCACCAAACGTCCCATTAATTAAGTACGGTCGAAAAGGATTGGTATAATAGCTCAAAAAGGAATGGACTCTTCATCACAACAAGAAAACCATCGATCTGATCGATTTTGTGGAATGCCAGGCATATTCTGGCTGACCTGTTGCGGATTAGCTTCGCTGGTCATTGGTGTTTTTTGGCTGTTAGATACAATGGGATTCTGGGTGGATTATTGGGTGGACTACATTGGACCTTTATTGTTCATAGCCTGGGGGCTTACGACCATTTTCATCTTCTTCACCAGAAGAAACAAATAAGGTCAGACCACGATTAACTCCAGGTCGTTAATCTTTTGAAAGATAGCCTTGGAAGTGTCCCGTGATATTGGGATCGGCTCAGCGTAATGCTTCATCTTCAACTTGTATCCCCTGGCATTGCCAATAACCTTTTCAACATTGGCCAGGTTGACAATGAAGGATCGATGGCAACGCATAATGAAAGATTGATTGATTTGGTTTTGTAAATTTTTGAGGCTTGTGCGGATGAGTTTGTTTTTCAGTTGTTCATCTCCGTTCCAAACAATCTTTGCATAATTATCATAAGACTGAATGTAAAGGAGATCATCGAGAGGCACAGATACTTTTTCCTCATTATCACCACTTAATTCTATCCGGTTTCCCAGCCTTAAATTATGGTGTTCAATCAGACTCCTATTCAAGGCTTCAACCTTACGCAATTTGCCTTTCAATGCACGATTATAATTAATGGCTATACATGTAATAGCCGGAAAGAAGGCTATCAGCAGAGATTCATGGATTCCCGAACCAAGGGGGCCAACATTAACCGGACAAACAGGCATGAACCTCCAATAGAGATCAGTAGCTAAGATAATGACGGCGATATTCCACATTGACCAAACAATCTCCTTACCAATACTCCAGGAGTCCTCATTGAAAAATTTGGGGAGTGTTTTAGAGACAAGATAAAAGTTGAAAGCAAGCGAAAGAAAGATTGGCAAGGTTAATCCTGCCAATAGCAAGGTACCGTATTCACAATTCCAATTCTCGAGACCAAAAGGTCTGAGCACGATCAGGATCAACGGGATCATGGTACTTAAGATGATCAACAGGCGAATGCTGCTGCTATAGGGAATGTAGTAGGGGTAAGGTTTATTTAGCAGGTCTGTTATATTTCTAAGCATTTGTTAGATGGATTAACAGCCATCACAATCGCATGACAAATTTTTGGATTGGGCCTTACCGAAAGCTTCTCTCCCCTCTTTAAAAGCGTACCAGGCAATGCCCAAACTACCGATGGCGTCCACATAAGGAATTCCGAATGACTCATAGAGAACACTAGAACCAAACAGAACAAAAGAAAGATAAAAACATGTTTTTGTGCAGTTGGCGTCAGAAATAATCGGCGCTGAATCAAGGGCTCTTCCAATTCTGAGTTTTTCCTTAAACAGCACATACATGGTAAGAATTGAAATTACTGAAATGATGATTCCAACCAGCGTTGATTCGGGATTGGCTCCGTTGATAATATTCATCAAAGCTCCTGCAACCAAACCCAGCGTCAAAAAATAAAAGGCTGTTCCTGTGATTTTCAAGGCCGTTTTTTCGAAGCCATCTTTTTGATCTACTGACCCGTGTTTCATTCTATATACCATGTGCGCAATACCGAGTCCGGATAGAACTTCAACAAAACTGTCAATACCGAATCCGAAAAGAGCAAGTGTTTCGTCGGTAGATCCGTAATAGGTTGAGACTATCCCTTCAATTAAATTGTATATAATGGTTATAATGCTTAATATCCAAGCTGTGCGGTACAATTTATTGGTGTGAAATATTATTGTCTCACTCATATCTCAAAGTTTTCACCGGATTGGTGAGTGCAGCCCTAATTGTTTGATAACCAATGGTACTGAAAATCACTAATAATATAATCAAAAGTGACCAAAGGAAGTAATCAACCTCCAAACTTACCCGATAAGCAAATTCCGAAAGCCATTCATTCATGAGATAAAAGGAGACTGGCCAGGCAATCAAAACAGATATTGCAATCAGGGTCAGGAAGTACTTTGAAAACATGAATAATATGGAAGAGGTTGACCCTCCTAGAACTTTTCTGATACCAATTTCTCTGGTACGTTGATTGACAATGAAAGAAGCTAATCCGGCCATTCCTAAGCCTGCGATTAAGATGGCAATGGTCGAAAAGACCTGGAAGATAGAACTTAATTTCTCCTCGGCTAAGTATTGCCTGGCAAGACTTTCATCCAGAAAGGAATACTCTAAGGGGAAGCCGCTATAAAAGGATTGCCATTCCTGGTCAATCAAATCGAGGCTTTCCTGAATGTTAGAACTACTGATCTTTACCGCCACATACCGAAACCATCGTGGCCCGTACATGATGATTACAGGTTCTGTCTTAAAATGAAGCGACCTCACATTAAAATCTTTCACCACCCCAATGATCTTAATAGGCCCATTCCCATCAACATAGCTTCCCACAGGCTCTTCAATTTGAAACAATTCAACAAATGCCTCATTTACCAGTGCATAGTCTATGGAATCATTTTCATTCTCACTTAATGGCAGGCCAAGGGATTGAATTTGATCGAGACCGAATGCATCAGGAAAGCTATCGTCAACCAGGAAGGTGGAAATTTTTTGAGCATCCTTTTCAATTCCCCTTGCTTTGAAATAAAAAGACATGGCATTGTCGTTACCGGGGATACTTGAAGTAAAAGTGGCGTTTTTGATTAATGGACTACTTTTTAGCCGATTGATCAGCAAATCATGCTTTTCATTTTTACTTCGGTCTTTTATGGGGACAGTGATAATCAAATCCTGATCGAAACCGAAATTGGATGTTTGGAAATACTGAAGTTGAGCAGATATAATCAGTGTTGATACAATGAGAATAACTGAAATACTGATCTGAAAAGTGACCAGACTATTGCGGAATATTTTGGAGGCTTTTCCAGGTTTCACGCTCCCTTTTATGGCAAAAACAGGCTTCATGGAAGAGAGGTATAGTGCGGGATAACTTCCGGCAAAAAGGCCAACCGCCATGGCAAAGAGAAATAGCATTAACAATGGCTGCAAATGGATTAATTGAAAAAGCTCAATCTCTTTACCGCTCAATTCCACGAAGGCAGGGAAAACCAATAAGACCAATACCAGGCTTAGACCGAAAGAAAAAATGGACAATAAAACTGCTTCGATGAGGTATTGGCCAATCAGTTGGATTCTTTGTGCGCCAAACACTTTCCTGATACCGATCTCCAATGATCTTTTGGTGTAGTTGGCGGTAGAGAGATTCATAAAATTTATGCAAGCCATTAAAATGATAAAAAAGGCTACTGAGACCAGGATGTAGGAGTACTTGACGTCGCTATTCTTTTCTAGCTCATCTTTCAATTGAGACTGAAGGTGAATACTGGTAAGCGGTTGAAGAAACAGGTTGAATGCAGGAGCGTATCTCTCAGGAATGTTCTTTGCGATCAGGTCACCAAATCCTGCCTCAACCGTAGTTGGATCGGCTCCTTCTTTCAAGAGCAGGTAGGTCTGAATATCAAACCAAAACCAGTTCTTTGTCCTTCGTTCACCCAATATCTCTTTGGCGGTCTCAAAATCAGCAAGAAAATCAAAATGGAAATGTGAATTGGAGGGCACCGGTTCTAAAATTCCTGTCACTTGAAGTTCAAGCTCATTGTTGTATCTAAGTGTTTTGCCAATCGGATCTTCACCTTTGAAATACTTATTGGCCATCTCCTCGGTTAGTACCACGGAGTACTTTTGTGACAAAACAGTTTCGGGATTACCTCTTTTCAGACCAAATGAAAACACACTAAAAACTCCCTTATCAGCAAAGTACAGACCGCCTTCATAGAACTTGTCCTCTCCATACTGAAGAAGGTCTGTTCTTGGGTTCTTTCTGATTCTTACAACTTCGTCAACTTCTGAAAAGTCAGTTTTAATGGCAGGGGCCATGGGGGTGGCAGTTCTTGCCCAAGGGGTGACTTCATCGCCACCTTTCCAATTATTAGCCAGACGATAGATCCTATCAACTTTGGTGTGGTAAGCGTCGTAAGAAAACTCATGATTAACAAAGAGGAAAATTAGAATAGATACGGCAAATCCGATACTCAATCCAATTACACTGAGAAGGGTTTGGATTTTGTTTTTAACAAAACTTCTGGTGGAGGTTTTAACGTAGTTGCTAATCATGATTTTAAATTAAAGGGTTTATTACATGTCAAGCCATTGTTTAAATTCCCTCACATTACTTCTGCTTACTAAAATTTCTTTTTCACTCGTGGGGGTCAATTCCAATTTTGAACGGTTATTAAAAAATGCGTGTATTTGACTAATGTATTTATGGGCAACAATAAACTGGCGACTGATCTTGAAGAATTTCACAGGGTCAAGCTGATGTACTAATTCCTCCAGTGAGCACTCAACAATGTATTTTTTGTCGTCCCTGGTTACCAGGTAGGTCAGTTTGTCCTCCGAAAAGAAGTAGGCAATATCATCAGTTTCTATTGAGTGGAGACAGCTTCCAATCTTCACCAAGAACCGGAATTTATACGTGCTTTTATCCCCAACAGCTTTGTTCAATAGCGTGTAATCTTTACCCTGTTTTTCAGAATTCAGGTTCTCAAACTTTTTCAGACTTTGATCAAGTTCGTTTTGATGAACGGGTTTGAGGAGGTAGTCAACGCTATTCACTTTGAAGGCCTGAATCGCATACTCATCATAGGCAGTAGTAAAAATAATGGGAACGTTTACTTCTGTTTGTTCAAAAATTTCAAAGCATTTTCCATCCGAGAGTTGAATGTCCATTAGAACCAGGTCAATTTCATTGCCACCACTGAAGAATTTAACTGCTTCAGTGACACTATCGATTACATCTATTACTTCCATTCTTTCATCATAAGATTGGAGCATACGCTTCAGCCTTTTGGCAGCAGTTAGTTCGTCTTCAATGATCAGCGTTTTCATGAATTACGTTTTCTAGCAATAAGGGAAGAATTACCCGGAACACGTTTTCAGATTCTTCAACAGTTACCTCCCTGTCTGATAAGTAATTGAATCTTTTACGGATGTTATCCAGGCCCAATCCTGTGCTCGTTCCGTTTAGTTTCTTTCTGTTAATATTGTTGCTGATGACCAGCTTGTCTGCCTTTTGAACAAAATCAATTTTCAGTTTGCTTTGCTTGTTAATGATGTTATGCTTGATCGCATTTTCAAGTAACATTTGCAATGTTAGCGGTGGCAAAAGATAGCCTTGAATTTCGTCAATATTCAGATTGATCTTTAATTGATCCCCAAATCTGGCCTTTAGCAATGTGATATGTGTTTTTATCAGGCCCAATTCGTCTTCGAGAGAGACCAACTCTTTTTTACTTTGCTCAAGCACATAACGATAAACCTTGGCAAACTCATGACCATATTCAACCGCCAATTCTTTGTCCTCTTGAATGAGCCCGATAAGGGTATTGATACTATTGAATAGAAAATGCGGGTTCACTTGATTTCTCAGCATTTCATATTGAGCGGCTAGCTGTTCGGTTTTCAGTTTTTCTGCCTCGACTAACGATTTTCTCCATTCTCTGAAGAAATGCTCCCCTGAGTATATGGCGTTGTATAGAATTGAGATGAGTGCAAAAAATGAGAAATCCCTTTTAAAGATCAGGTAGCTGAATTGACCATTATAGACTACGTCATGAAGGATTTTGTCGGAAAGGAAAGTCAACCATAAGGTAAATAACAAACTGGAGGTAAGCTGGACCACGATGCGAGCTCCGGCATTTTTTCTCCAGGAATAGTGAGCTTCCAGCAATTTGGCCAACATTCCATTTCCTTCCCAAAGGATAAGGGCCATTAGACAGCTCCAGATCATTACATACCGGTAATAAACCGGGTCCGTGCTTTCAAATAGAAAGAACAGCAAGGTGAGTAAGGGAACCCCAACAAGTCTTATGATTTGTTTTTTCTTCAAAAGAACTATTCAAGTTATAAATTAAAGGCCATTCTCTGCCTTTCTATACCTTATTACGATGAAAAGCACAGGATCGATCCTGAAATGCGTCATTAAACAGATGGCCTGCACAAATTGTATTTCAGGAATCAATTGTGTAATATGATCGTTTAATTTATACGCTCCATCGGATTAGGATTGTTGAAGAATGATATCCGTCACACATTTGAAGCCTTAAAAAATCTATCCATGGGAGGTAAAGACCTCGTAGTTATCTTCGTATTAATTGGGTTGTTCATTGGGTCATTCAGATTCCTGTCTCAGGAAGAGCTGTATGACTGCATGGATAACTCCTGTTGTTCACTGAGAACGGTAAGAGGAGGAGAAGTAAATCTTTTTGGCAGCATTGGAAACTTTGGTGTCAAAACCACTGACCTCTTCGATTACTTTGCATACGGGGTTACTGAAAGTTGCAGACACTTTATGATGAGTTGTAATCTTATTGATGCCTCCGAAATAAGAATAAGTAGAGATAAACTCTATGCTTTCCGGAATGACCAATTTAAGTCTGCAATTAATATCAGTTGTCCTTTACTGGATTTTCAAACCTCTTCAGGAGATAAATACTCCTTAGATGAGTTGAAAGGGGAAAAAGTGGCATTAATGTTTGTTGATCTACGGTACTCAAACAGCATCGATCATTTATTGAATATCAGGGAGCTTAAGCGGCAGTTTGGTGAGGATGATATTATAATAGTTCCGATATGTTTGAACTATAGCAGTAAGGAGGCCGTTGCTCATCCCGACGTCCTGGCAAAAAAGCTCCAACTCAACTACTCCCTTACCACCATTGACCAGGAGGAAGACGTAAATGGTATTAACCCTAATAAGCGCTCAGTCACAGTACTAGTTACCGAGAATGGCTTGATTGCTGATATTATTGATGAAACGACAAATCTGGCATTTCTTCAGTCATCTATAGAAAGGTTTCTTCAATAGGTCTGCATTCGTATGGAACAATTGGCTTTGTTATCCTTGTAACTATCAACTACTACTTGGTGATAAAATTAATTGTCAGAACTACTGTGTCGATCAGGCCATGTGCTATAATAAGTGGCCATAGCCCTAACCTGGGGTTTTTGAGAAGATAGACTCCAAGCGCAAAACCAATTAACCCTGTAATGAGGATTCCGGAGAGCCCCTGACTTTGATGCCCCACACCAAACCAGATAGCTTGAATTCCTGAAATCAAATAAATGCTATAATCAGTATCATTGAAAATGATACCTAACCTCTTAAGGACTATTCCTCTAAATATGAATTCTTCTCCCAAACCGGTTACAATCCATGTCATGAAGAAAATATCCATCAGAAAACCAATTAGTGTGGTTGGTTGGTTGCTAACAGCGCTGCCGGGATTAGGGCTACCTAGTAAGTATCCTATTATTAAAATGCCAAAAAATTGAATTGCGAAAATTAAGAAAGAAACTTGTAGGACTTCATTGACAAATTTCCCGTTGAGAGTTCGAGATATGAATCCAATGTCACGATAGGTTAGCCCTCTTTTCTTAAGAATTAACAACCCCACTAAACTGGTAGATATAACAACTAGTGGTCCTTGTAGATCCACAGGAAATACTACTTTGAGGTGCCAGGAAGTCCAAAAAACAAGCAGTAATGATATCAAATCAATTAGAGCAGCCTTCTTCATAGGTAAATTTTGATTGGCGTTTGCCTAATTAAAAGGTCTTGAATGCGTCTATCAATATTAAGGGCTGAAAAGCAATTTTAAGGGGGGAGTGTAGTTCTGCTTCTCCCGCACATAATCCCGATCAGGTATTTATGCTTACCAGTCAGAAAAAATGGCAACTCGTCGCTAATCGGTTACAGAACAGTCCTGGTTAAAGTAGAATTGAGTGTATTTAAGAAAATGGATATGAATAATAACAGACACATTTTGGTACTCAGTGGAAGCATTATCGTAGCCGCTATTGCTTTTTCCTGGGGTATTAAAGACTTAGTAAGGGACTCTGAGCAGAATGAATTTATGTTAGCTTCATCTGATAGAAAGAGTTGTTGCAATGGAAAGTCATGTAAGATTCCCGGTCTAAGCAACCTGACCGAACTCACTGCGGTTTCAGACCTTAAGGAAATGC
>JAJCYL010000123.1 GCA_029262955.1 Cytophagales bacterium
TCTGACGATGATGAAATGATCAACAACTTCAATCGGCTGGAATTTAAGTATGATGTTTTAGCGCCTAAATTCTTCGGCGGATATAACCCCGATGATTTAATTTTAATTGGCGGTGGGGCTTCATTTACCAAACATGGTTTCAGAAAAGACCCATTCAAAACACGCCATACTGTGCTATTTGATATAGCCACAAAATCCAACTCTTTCAATTTCAGAATGATTAATGAATTCAACCAGGTTTTAGGAAAATGGGATTTCGTAAACACCCTGGATGTTTCAGAGCCAGCCTTTGCAGATTTCTTCTACGGATTTGGCAATGGAACCAGGGTAGATGAAGACCAGAGAGACGATGACTCTCAATTTTATCGGGCACGGTATTCTCAAATCAAGGTGGCCCCGGTGCTTCGCAGACGTTGGAATGATGACAAGCATACTATTGAAATTGGAGGTTATTTTCAAAGGATAAATGTCGAAACAGAAGACAATGACTCGGAAGGACTCAACCGGTTTATTTTTGACTATGCTTCCCTGAGGCAATCTCAAGGCTTTTCCCTTTTGGATGAAAATAGAATTTTCGGTGGTGGCACTTTCAAATATGCTTTTGACAATACAAATAGTGCGATAGTTCCTACTCGCGGAATCAGATATGATCTGTCTTCAAGGATCTTATCTCAATTAGGAGATGAAGAGGATTTGAACAATGCGCAATTCACCTCGAATCTGTCATTCTATCTCACCATTGGCAAGTCAGACAGGGTCACGTTCGCCTCAAGAATTGGAGGCATAGTGACAAGGGGCGATTTTGAATTTTATCATGCTGCCCGATTGGGAGGTCTGAATAATTTAAGAGGTCATCGCAGGTTTCGTTTTGGCGGTAAAAATGCCGTCTATCAGAATAATGATATTAGGATCAAACTGTTTGACATGAGAAGCAAGCTTATCGTTGGTCCTTTTGGGGTAAATTTTATTGCTGATTTTGGAAGGATTTGGTCCGGGGGACTTCCTGGTGAGATTGGTAAAGATGAGTGGCACAAAAGTGTCGGAGGAGGCATTTGGGTAGCTCCTTTTAAAACGTTTGTATTAGCGTTTGATTACACTAAATCATTGTCACTGACGGATGAGAACGGGGTGCCTTTTGTAAGGTTTGGATTTTTATTTTAACATAAAAATCAATAGTAATATGTATTTATCTCAAAGATTTTTTCTTATTGCAGGGGTTTGGTTTACAATAACGGCTTGTACGCAAAATAAAATTATGTGGGCAATAATTGTGTGGTAAATAATTATCAATAGCAGAATAGGAACTATAAAGGCCTATTTATACTTCTATGTATATGAGACATTGCCTTTTGATCATCTTTACCTTTGGATACGTGTTCGGTACCCAGGGGCAGGGATGCAGTGATGCGGGTCTCTGTTCCATTGGCTCCTTAGAGTCCTCCCACAATCGTACAAACAGGTCTACAACTATTTCATTCTCTCATAATATTGGGATGGGTGAGCATTTTGAGAGTGGTGAGCAGAAGACCTTAATAAATACTTTTATTCTCGGAGGAAAAATGGCTGTAAGTGAAAAGTTGACCCTGGATGTAAAGGTGCCCTACGTGGTTGTAACTGGAGATTTAGCCAATACCAGTGGCGTCGGTGACATCTCAATAAGCGCTTCACGCCGCCTCAAATCTGCCCCTGGATTTAATTTGGTAATGACGCTGGGGACCAGACTAAAGACCAATGATTCGGACAAAACCGAGGATGGAAGACCATTGCCTATGGCTTTTCAGACTTCTCTCGGAACGAACGATATTCTAGCCGGTTTGACAGCTACTTGGATTGATTGGCATTTTTCATTAGGATACCAGCATCCATTCACCAGGAATAATAATGGTTTTCTTAGGAATACCTGGCCTGACAACCCTGAAGCTCAGGAATACTTTGAATCCAGCCATTTTAAAAGGGGTGATGACGTGGCCTTACGCGTTGAAAAGAAATTCAGGAAAGACAGATTCGATATTTTTGTTGGAGTATTAGGTTTATATCGAATTGAAAAGGATGAGATCATTAGAGAAGGAGTAAGAGAAAAATTAGCCAATTCCGCTGCCCCTACCATAAATATTAATGGCTCCATTATCTACCGTCTTAGTCCTAAAATCAATTTAAGAGCTACCTATGGTAATCCCATTGTTTGGAGAAAATCGAGGGCTGACGGATTAGAACGTGTTTTTTCTTTTACTTCCGGACTTGAGATTAGGCTGTAAAAAAAAGTCTAATTACAATTATGAAATTATAATAATTCACTACTCAAAAACTATATGAATCATTTTCTTCGTACTGGTAATTATCGGATAAAAAGCAAAGCGTTTTTATTTAGTGTTTTGTTATCTGTATCACTTTTAACATCTAGCATGGAAGTTGTCGATAATCATGCATCATCCAGCTCCCAGGACTTACATCAATATTACCAGATTGATACAGATTCAAGCCATATCATTTGGAAAGCTCGAAGGATAGCCTATGGGCACACGGGAGTTATAAAGTTAAAACAAGGGAATTTAGGGTTTGATGGCAAACAACTAACAAGTGGCTATTTTGAAGTTGACATGAAAACCCTCGAAGACATTGACCTCACCAATTTATCAAAAAAACGTCAATTGGAGAATCACCTCAAGTCGAAGGATTTTTTCCATGTTGTCAAGTATCCAACATCTTCTTTTGGGATCACATCAGCCCGGCAATCAATCACTGATGAGGGCAATTATGAAATAACCGGTGATCTTACAATCAAAGGGATAAGTCAAGAAATCCGCTTTCCAGCTCAAATCAATCTTTCAGAAGGCAGATTGACATCATCTGCTAAGATCACCATTGATCGTACAATTTTCAATATTCGATACGGGTCAGGTAGCTTCTTTGAAGATCTTGGAGACAAGGTAATCTATGATGACATTATTTTCGAAATTGAGCTGGTTGCCTTTCAAGCCCCACCAATTGAGTAATTGAAGAGAATTAACTCAAGCCACCTGATAAACTACCACAGGTTCCTCCGGGTTTTTTACTTCCAGCTAACCAGTTTGCTCACAAGGGCCTTCAATTTTTAATTGCTGTTTCAGTGAGGTTCATTATGGTAGCACTCATTGTCTTAATTAAATCTTTATTGGCTGTTCTGGATTTGTAATCCAGAACTATCCCATTTTGCCAATCAAGATTCGGATTACAAATCCGAATGAGCTTCAGTAGGCCAT
>JAJCYL010000124.1 GCA_029262955.1 Cytophagales bacterium
CCACGTCCATCGAGAATGATATAGTCGACCCCGACTTCCAGTGCAAAGTCGATATCGTTTTCAATATGACTAGCCGCAATTTTATAGCCTATAGGAACACCTCCCGTCTTTTCCCGGACTTCAGCAGCCACTTTTTTAAAATCACTGGCCGTAAACAAATCAGGGAAAGCGGCCGGTGAAATGGCTGTTTCCCCAACTTTCAATCCGCGAACCCTGGCAATTTCTTCGGTTACTTTGTGTGCTGGTAGATGGCCTCCCGTTCCTGTTTTGGCACCCTGACCACCTTTAAAGTGAAAGGCCTGGGCCTTCTGAACTTTATCCCATGAAAAGCCAAATTTGCCCGAGGCTAGCTCATAGAAGTATCGACTGTTGTTGGCTTGCTCCTCTGGGAGCATACCACCTTCACCACTACAAATGCCTGTACCTGCTTTCTCTGCTCCTTTTGACAAAGCGATCTTGGCTTCGCGTGAAAGTGCACCAAAACTCATGTCGGAGACAAAAAGCGGAATATCTAACTCCAGCGGTTTCTTGGCATTCGGGCCAATGACAACTTTAGTTCGTACTTCTTCTTCATCTAACAATGGCCGGCTAGCCAGCTGTGCCGGTAGAAACTGGATGTCTTCCCATTTTGGTAGAGTGTTGCGGTCGACACCCATTGCTTCCGAAGGGCCATGGTGCCCAAAATTCTTCAGACCATTTCTGGCCAGCTCTGAAATATATCTCGTGTATGGTTCTGTATCTTCGGGATGAGTGTCAGTATATTGACCCAGGTACTGGTTCCGATTAAAGGGTTGGGGATGAACTTTTAGGAATTCATTGATTTCTTCTTCATCAATAATGACATCATCTCCTTCAATTTTAGACGTGAACTTATTTAACGCTTCCGAATTGTTGTATTCAGACACCCCCGTATCCAATCGATAGTCCCAACCATGTACACCACAAATGAGGTTGTGACCCTCAACATGACCATCTGCCATTAAAGCTCCACGATGGAGGCAACGACCATAAAGCACTGAAACCTGATCATCGAACTTTATTATCACCAGGTCAAGGCCGTTGACCTGGGCGTGAGTAGGTTGTTTATCCTGGAGTTCACTTATTGATGTTAATTTCAGAGCCTTTTGCATGCGATCGAATTTGTTTTGGTCAAACTTAAGAATCAATTCTCAAAATGCTATTTTAACTCCGTTATTAAAAAATGTTTGTCTAATACATTACCAATTATTCCGATATTTTTATAAAGTGCAGCAATTGACGTAGCTGATATCTGGCTGCTGTCATCCCAGCTATTTTCAATAGCCCGGAAATATCCGGCGGATGAGAACCTGTGGAGAATATAAAGAATGATGAACAATGCAGTAATGCCTTTTTCACCCTGATTAAACTCTATTTTGGATTAGACTCAGTTCTGATTGAACTAACAAAACTTCGGATATCTTTATTTAAACTTGATGATCCCGAGATCAATTTTACAAAGGCACTTCCTATGATGGCTCCACTGGCATATTGACAGGCTGTTTCAAATGTCACTTTATTGCTAATGCCAAAACCAATTAGTCTGGGATTCTTTAATCCCATTTGGTTCACTCTTTCAAAATATTGGACTTGTTCCTTGTTGATACTCCCTTTTGCACCGGTGATACTTGCGGAAGAAACCATATAGATAAAGCCTTCAGTCATTCGATCAATTTCAATAATGCGATCAGTTGGAGTTTGAGGAGTGATTAAAAATATATTGCTCAAATGGTCTCGATCGAAAATTGCTTTGTAATGATTGCTATACTCGTGCATCGGCAGGTCAGGTATGATTAGCCCATCGATACCAATTTGAAAACACTTTTTACTGAAGTCTTCAACCCCATATTGCATAATAGGATTAAGGTATCCCATTAAAATAATGGGAATGTCAACTTTGTCACGGATATCTGCTAACTGCTCAAAAAGACACTTGATGCTCATCCCATTGTTGAGCGCAGCCTGATTACTTTCCTGGATGGTTGGACCATCTGCTACCGGATCAGAATAGGGCATGCCTATTTCAACCAGGTCCACATTTGATTCCTCCAGTAATTTTAGAATTGGAACAGTGTCGTCTAATGTTGGAAAACCGGCAGTAAAGTAAATGGATAAGATGTTTTCCTGTTTCCTTAGAAATAGTTCATTTATGCGATTCACTCTTTGAAATTAAGTAACAAATGTACTTCGAGAATGTAGTAATTGGATGACAGGCTATTACTTTTCACTCAAAAATCACATTCCTTTCAGTTTTCAGAATCTACGAAAAGCGTAATTGGTCATTAAAGCCAAGAATGATCCAATCTGAAAAATTCCAAACAGGACTGTTGCCAGCTATGTCCACTTAACTAAAGATGGAGCTCTTGTAAGTGTAGATCAAAAGATTGCTCAAGGGCGACCAATTCCACTCCGGTGGTAGGAATTAATTTTTTCTCTGCTTAAATGACCAGGTAAAGTGAAAGGTCGAAACGATTGTGCCGTCCGGCATCCTGCCTATGGTTTTGGCTTTCACGGTGGTAGGTTCATCTGTCGAAATGCACCTCTCAACCGCTTCAAAAAATGCCGGACCATCTTCGCAGGTGAATTTTATTCTGTCTGTGGCTTTCTTTGGAAATTCAGCTTCCGTATTGATAATAATGAGAGCAATACTGGGATCTTTCCCCTCAATGGCCAGCATTGCCAACGCTGCCGTTGATAACTCTGCAGCCATACTCTGGACTGCGAAATAGGTGGATTTAAACGGATTAATATTTAACCATTTAAATGGAATTGTAGAAACAGCATGATCTGGACTTAATTCAATCAGTTTCATTCCAGCAATAAATCCTGCAGGCACATGGAATAACGCATGCAATCGAAATAGGAATGGATTAAGGAATCTTTTCCTGAATTTGTTCTGACTGTCGGTAAGTTGGATGATAGTTGTCTTAGACATATCTATGAAATTAATAAGATATGGACTAATTCTAAAACAGGGTTGAAAACTTAGAATTCAACTTTCAAACATTTAAACCTTCAAAACCTATAAACCTTTTCCCACTCTTCCTATTTTTGCTAACCGAAACTATTCCTCACTTTGATCTTAAAATCTTAAATGAAAAAAATCGCAACCCTTCTTTTGGAGGACGGAACTCATTACAAAGGTTTATCAATTGGAAAAGCTGGCACTTCGGGCGGTGAAATTTGCTTCAACACCGGGATGACCGGATATCAGGAAATCTATACCGACCCGTCATATTTCGGGCAAATAGTGGTTAATACCGCATCTCACATTGGCAACTACGGAGCAATCGATCAGGAACAGGAATCGGATTGTCCCAAAATAAGTGGCCTGGTAGTTAATAGCTTTTCAGTAATGTACAGTCGAACAACCGCTGATGAAAGTTTGGACGAATACCTGAAGAAGAACAATACGGTGGGCATTGCTGAAATAGACACTCGAAGTCTGGTCAGACATATTCGTGACAAGGGTGCAATGAATGCCATCATTAGCTCTGAAACGGATGATATAGAAGAGCTTAAGAAAAAGTTGACGGCGGTGCCTTCTATGGACCAACTTGAGCTATCTTCAAAAGTTTGTACTAAAAAGCCCTACATATTTGGGGATAACAGTGCCTCTATCAAAGTAGCGGTTTTAGACGTTGGTGTCAAAAAATCAATTCTTAAGAATTTCGATCAGCGAAATGTTGTTTGTAAAGTCTTCCCTGCGGAAACAACCTTTGAAGAGATGGCAAAATGGGATCCAGATGGATATTTTATTTCTAATGGCCCGGGCGATCCCTCGGCGATGCCATATGCGGTAACCACTGTTAAAGAAATTTTGGAGTCGGGGAAACCACTATTTGGTATTTGTCTTGGGCATCAGATAATTGCTTTGGCCAATGGGGTTGCAACTTACAAACTTCATCATGGCCATCGCGGACTCAATCACCCGGTAAAGAATCTTGAGACTGGCCTTTGTGAGATAACCTCTCAAAATCATGGATTCGCGGTTGATAAGGAATCACTTGAAAACAATAAGAATGTCGAACTAACTCACATTAACCTCAATGATGGTGTGGTAGCCGGTTTGAAGGTGTTAAACAAAAAGGCCTTTTCGGTTCAGTATCATCCGGAGTCATCGCCTGGTCCACATGATTCACGCTATTTATTCGACCAGTTTATAAACTTAATACACCAAAATTAAAGTTAGAAAATGAGTTACATTGAAAGCAT